>JAFDGP010000045.1:8723-23931 GCA_019309245.1 Deltaproteobacteria bacterium
CAGCTTGGCTTCTTCCGGGTTGTCTCCCACGGCCTCCTCGTGGCATTCCGTGCAGCGTGCCAGTTTCGGGATCCCTGAATAACTGCCGTCTTCCCGAAAAAAATGGCACCCCTCACACTCGCCCACTTCTTCTGCGTGAAGCTTGTGGTTAAAGTCGATGGGCTGTTTCTTTTCGGAATAAAGCAGCTTGGGAAACACAATCCATCCCACAAACAGGGATGCTGCGAAAGCGACAAGAAAGGCGCCGAAAGGAAGGAGAAAGCGCCAATTGGACTTCTGATCGTCATCCGTGACCTTTGCGTATTCCACTACCTGTTGTTCCTCTGCTGTTGTGCTCATGGAAACTCCAAAACGGGATAAGTTTTAAGAAAGTGTCGTGCCCTTAAGACCGTTGATTGAAAAGGACGCTCAACAGCGCCCCGCCTCTTAACAAGGCCGCCATGCTTGATCAACCAACAAAATAAGGATTGCAAAGGCTTGGCCTCCAAAAAAGTATTGATCCCATAACCTGATGTCTCGGTTTTGTCAAGGGAAAATCACATCCTACGACCAAAGGGGCGGGCAAGTCCGCCCACGGGCACGATGTCATCGCCCGAAAATGCTGGATTCATCCATGAAAGAAACTCTGAAATTATAAGAGGGGTTATGCCCGGGCCGCTCTGTCCAGGAGGTCCGCCTTGAGCGCATCCAGGTCGACTCGGCTGATCCGAGCGCCCTTTAGTCCACCGTTTAAGGAGATCTCCGACAGATAGGTCCGGCCGTCAGGAACGACCAGAAGATCAAGATGGGCGTAGGGGAATTTGCCCCGCTCCATAACAGTGCGACAGAGCGCGAGCTGGGTGTGATTGATCGCAAAGGGCTTGCCAATTCCTCCTGCGGCAAGATTCATCCTGAAATTATAGGGATTCTCTCGGGTATAGGCTTCATGATAGTCGCCCGCGATGATGACGCGCACGTCCACATAGTCTGTTAAAAACGGTTGCACGACGAAAGGGTATTGGGCCGGATGAAAAGAGGCCTGGTTGTAAACCGCTTCAATGCCGTCCCATCTGTGAATGCCAAAACCGCAATGCAAATGATCTTCTTTAGTGACCACCGCGCCGATACCCTGTTGCGCATAGGTATTTACGGCTGCCATTAAGTCCGCCCGCCTGTTAATCACCAGTGTGTGGGGAATCATCCATTGCCGGAAGACATAAGCCTGATAAACCTTTGAGCCACTCAGGATCTGGGACACAGCGGACGGCAACACCCGAACCCCTCTTTCGGTAAGGTCTAGCAAGATCCCGGGTTTCAAGTGCTTAAAGCCCAGGATCCCGACAAAGCAGTCTCCTGGACCCAGCTGATCGTATTGGGCCTTCAGCTCTCGATTCGAACGAATGATCATCCTTTTTTGTCTTCCAGAGCAAGCGTAATCAGGCGATCCAGCAGCTTGTCAAATGCCATCCCTGCGGTTTTTGCGGCCAGGGGAAATAAACTGACCGGTGTCATCCCGGGAATCGTATTGGTCTCCAGCACATAGATAGTCTCTCCGCCCACAATCATGTCCGTGCGACTGTACCCCCGGCAACACAGGGCCTGATGGGCCCGTTCGGCAATGCGTTGGGCCCGTTCGGCCACAGAAGCGCTGATGCGGGCGGGACAAATTTCCTGCGTGGCCCCGGGCTGGTACTTGGCCTCATAATCAAAAAAACCAAATTCCGATCCAGGGACGATCTCTACGATTGGAAGTGTCTCCAGCACATCATTTCCCAGGACCGCACCTGTGATTTCCGGCCCTTTAATAAAGGCCTCGATCATTACATCCCGGTCATAGCCAAAGGCACGTTCCACGGCTTCAACCAGGGCCTCAGGGCCGGACACAATGCTGGTGCCGATGCTCGACCCCCCATGCCTCGGTTTGACGATGACCGGGGTGCCCAGGCGTTTTCCCAGACCGTCCACATCAATCGGTTGGCCACGAACCAGCATTTCAAAAGGCGGCACGCTCAAGCCGGCCTCCCGGTAAATCCGCTTGGAGGCCCACTTGTCCATGGCAAGCGCACTGCCCAGGACCCCGGAGCCCTGATAGGGAATCCCAAGCAGGTCCAGCAGCCCCTGTACCGTGCCGTCCTCTCCATAGGGACCGTGAAGCACCAGAAAGGCCACATCAATCATTGCCGCGTCCGCCACAAGTCGTGCCAGATCGGTCGCCGGATCATAGCGCGTCACCTCATATTTGGCCCTATCCAGGGCCTTGAACACCTCGTCTCCGCCGCTAAGAGAAACTTCCCGTTCACTGGACTTGCCGCCGGCCAAAAGGGCCACCTTGACTTTGCTCATGATGATCTTCCTCTGAATCAGCCACCGGCGATCGGATTCCGGCCTGCCCACGGAAACGAGACCGGAAACCATACAGCTTTTTTCAACACCCACCCTGACACACCGGGTTGGATGAAGCTCTCATTGAGTCGCCGACCGAACCGCCGGGCGCAATCCTTTACACCTGCCCATCGTTCCACCCCCGAGCCGGGCACTCGGTGCATTTGGGATTGCTCTTTCGACAATACAGGTGCCCAAGACGGACCAGAAGGGCATGAAACTCGTTGAACATCGCCACATCCGGTTCCAGGCAATCCATAAAGAAGTCCCGGGTTTCGTCGTAAGACGCCTCTTCAGGCAACAGATTGTGCCTGAAAAGGATCCGCTTGGTGTACGCGTCCACCACAAACGTGGGTTTGTTGCCCGCATACAGAAGGATGCTGTCCGCTGTTTCGGGCCCAATCCCATGAACGCCAAGCAACTGCCCTCTGAGACGGTCTACATCACGGGCAAAAAGGCGATCCAAGTCCCCGCCGGCTTCCTGAAACAGGAAGGCCAGAAAATGTTTCAGTCGCTTTGCCTTCATGTTGTAATACCCTGCAGGACGAATCAGGTCAGCCAGAGCCGCAACCGGCAAATCATACAAGACGTCAGCACGCAGGGAGCCGTGATCCTTGAGGTTCGCGATGGCCTTTTCAACGTTTCGCCAAGCGGTATTCTGGGTGAGTATCGCGCCGACAACCACTTCAAAGGCGGAATCCCCGGGCCACCAATGACGGGGGCCGAACGCATCATACAACCGCTCATAGAGATCCAGCAACCGTTCTTTCCTGTCGGCAGGCATCACCGTTTATGCGCTGCGAAACGTTCAATCAGCTTTTCCTCATACCGCTGGTTTTTGTCAAAGGTGACGGGAACCGAACGCATCATATTGAGCTTCATGATAAGATAATTGAGTTTCTTGATCTGCCGATACTTCGCCTTGGTATCCTCCATGTTGGCAAGAAGATCCTCGACCTGTGAGATCTCTTTTCTGAGGCTGATTTCCGGGGGAACAAATCCGGCATTCTTCAAGATTTTATAGGCAACACGAAGGTCTTCGGGGACATGAGAATCATCTTCCAGCACCAGGGGCTTGCCCGCGCCTGGCAGATCATCCAGGGCACCGTTGTCAATGGCCTCCCGGATGCGTCTTTCCGCAATCTTTTCAAAACAGATCATGACCGCACGTGCTGAAACGAGAACTCCTTCTCAAGGCTGTAAGCCGGCTGGCGTTTTGCCGAAAGTGGGTTTCTTATAACCAAAGTCAGGACACCTTGCAAGGCCTTTGAGAGCAACGCCATCAACCGCGCCTTGTCCATAGGATCCCCGGCATTGGCACAAAAGATCCCGCCAGCCCCACCGGGATGACTTCGTTTCGTGCCGTGGGGCCCAAATCCACCGCCAAAAAAACGAAGATCGGACTCTTATGGTATGATTGCAGTGTGTTGAACAAAAACGCTGGTTGAAACCCTTCACTTGGCTTCAGCGTGGGCAGATCCATTTTGATCTTCGTTTTTTTGGCCCTTCGGGGATGCCGATTTTACCGGATCTGCTTTCTTTGTTGGTGGGCGCTTGAAGTACAACAGTACGTCGGCACGCCCACCGCCTCGCATCTCCGGCAAACTCGGCAACCGGTGAATCCGGGGGGTTTACCCACGGTTAGGTTTTGTGATAACCGTTGGAGCTGGAGGATCTCTCATGACAAAATCGTTACCCGACTACGGCAAGCTAGACCGGCCGAAAATCCTGGATGTCCTGTTCCATCCCCGTCGTGACCCGTATCCACCGGCCGTTCCACCGGCCGTGGACCATGACATTGAGGTAGACCAAGGTGTTCGAGTCGGGGTCCGGCTGTACCCGGCAGAATTCGATCAGGCCCCCAACATCATTTTTTTTCACGGCAACGGAGAAATCGCAGCCGACTATGACACGGTAGGCCCCATCTACAACCGGCGCGGTCTGAGCCTGCTTGTGGCGGACTATCGGGGATACGGGCGAAGTTCCGGTGTCCCCACGGCCACCACGATGATGCGTGACGCCCATGTGATCTTTGAATGGGCCCACCGGTGGCTCAGAGCCGGTGGTCACACCGGCCCCATCGTGGTCATGGGCCGTTCGCTGGGAAGCGCATGTGCGCTGGAGGTGGCGGTCGGATACCAGGATGACCTCGCAGGGCTTATCCTGGAAAGTGCCTTTGCTCAAACCCTTCCGCTTTTAGATCGCCTTGGGGCGGACACCCAGGCCATGAGCCTGACGGAGGCTGACGGCTTTCAAAACCTTGAAAAAATCGCTCGAATCACCAAGCCCACCCTCATCATTCACGCCCGGCATGACGAAATCATCCCCGTCATGAGTGCCGAACTGTTGCAGGTGTACTGTGGGGCACGCAGCAAGGAATTTCACGTGATCCCCGCGGCAGGGCATAACAATATCTTTGTGTACGCTGGCGAATTGTATTTCGAGCTGATTCAACGCTTTACCAATCGGCTACAGGGCAAATTCGACAAGCGCTTCTTTCGGAAAACGACGCAACGTAGGCGCTAGCAAGCCTTGGTGCACAAATCAAGAATTCCTGGATGCGGTCGCTGCTCTCAGCCGTCTGCCCTTCGACATCGTGGCATGTGGCTTGCAGAGTCTTAATGCTTCTGATTTCTTTCCGATAGCGCGAGGCAGACATTTTCTGATTCCAGACCTTGGTGAGGTTGAATGCGTCTTGCGAAAAACACAAGGCCCCCCGACACGGCCGTAGACAATCAAAAGCAGTTCCGGCGGCCTGACCCTTCGGCAACCCCGGAACATTGCAGTATCGCACGCATGATGGAAATCTTGAAAAAAAACGGAACCCTCACCGCATGCATTGAGTCGGCAGACACCGTTGAACCGGAACTCTTTGTGGTGGTGGCCGATCGACTCTCACCCGAGGAACGCAAAGTCTTGAAGCAAGCCGCCGACATCGTTGTCTCATCCGGCGATGAACTGGCCAAAAAGGTGGCCAGACTGGAACAAGAAAACCGGCGTCTGCGATCTTTGAGCCTGACGGACGGGCTGACAGGACTTTACAACTATCGGTTTTTCGTCCGGCAGTTGGAAATCGAGATGGCCAGAAGCAGGCGGTCCGGCCAGCCCTGTTCTCTGGTCATGATCGATCTGGACAATTTCAAACAGATCAACGACACCCTGGGCCACGACGAAGGCAACCGATATCTGGTCTCTGTGGCCCAAACTATCCTGGATAAACTCAGGCCGACCGATATCTGCTGTCGATACGGGGGGGACGAATTCGCGGTCATCATGACCGCAACCTATCTCTTTGATGCCAAGCGCATTGCCGAAAGGCTCAGGGAGGCATTGGCGCAAATGCCTTCCCCGCACGGGATTGCCTGCTCCGCCAGCCTGGGTCTGGCGGAGTATGATCCCTCATCGGGAAATGAGACGCACTCTCTGGTAAAGGCCGCTGACAAGGCCCTGTACAAAGCCAAAAAGGCGGGCAAGAACCGGATTTGCCTGGAGGGCCCGCGCCTGGGCGCAACACGCGACACGGCCGCCGTCACGCCCGACGAGAAAGCGGCCCTTTTGTCAAACGAAAAAGGAGGGCAGCACCGGTGACACTGTTAACGAGACCGATCGTAACCGCTATTGCCAGCGGCAAAGGAGGGGTCGGCAAGACCGTGATCGCCGCCAATCTGGCCGCCTGGCTTGCCGAGCAGGGATACAGGGTCCTGGTGGTGGACTGTGATCTAGGCTTGGCCAACATGGACATCCTTCTGGGCATCACACCGGCTCATACCTTGAAGGACGTGGTATTCGGGGATAAGACGATCCATGAGATCATTACTCCTACGGACGCTGGTTTTGACCTAATTCCGGCCTGCTCCGGAGTCAAAGAAATGGGACAGTTGATCTATGAAAAAGTCCAGTTGGTCAAAGACACGTTGGAGCCCGTCTTTTCGCAATACGATCAGGTATTGCTGGACACCGGTGCCGGCATTTCCGAGGTGGTTCTCCAGTTCAACCTGTTTGCCCAAAAAAACATCATCGTCCTGAACCGGGAACCAACCAGCTTGACGGACGCCTATGCTGTAATCAAGGTCATGTCCCAACGCTTCGGGCGCCGTACCTTTGCAATCGTGGTGAACTCCGCAAGGGATGAAAAAGAAGCCAACCGGCTGTTTACCCATATCAATACCGTGTGCAAGGAGTTTCTCGGCCTTTCGGTTGACTATCTCGGTTATATCGTCCACGACGATGCCGTCCCGCGCTCGATCATGCGCAGATCGGTCCTGATTCACGACGCCCCGGATTCAAGGGCAACCAAGCGCTGTGCGGCTGTGGCCCGGGCAGTTGTTGATTGGGATCCCTCAACATGTTATGGGCCTGCAGTATCGCCCGGACAGTCACGCTCCGGGCATGTGGCTGTGTGAATCAGCGATTACCGTTAGAACCGGCAGCATGAAGCCCCTCCCTCGAAGGGACCCCGATCCCAACATTTTTCCGGGTGTCGCTGATAAAGGATGTTCATTTCGCGACGGCAACGGCGACCGCCTCGATATAGGTCGGTTCTAAAAAGGCGCATCGCGGGCTGGCCTGAGGGGATTTTCGGGCCCGCCTTGGGTCGCTTTCCGGCCCAAGGCGGGTCTGAGGAGCTTCCCGGGCCAACAGGGCAAGGTTATGTCGGATCGTGGCGCACCTGGCATAAAGATCCCTGAAAAAGGCCACATCAAAATCGCCCCGGTCAATGTCAAGATGCGGGCCGCTGTACGTCTTGAACGTAGCCATCATCTGGGACAGTTCGTTCATGACTGTTTCGAGGGCCTTTTGGCCGGGATCTGTGGCCTGCGGCTCTGATGACATGATCCATTCACCTCCCATGTAGCGTGAGGGGCCTTTCCCCTGCCCCTTCACCTCCCAGGCACAAATCATACCATGTGTCCGCCAGCTGAGCCTGCACCGGTTTCGCTTGCCTGATTAATAAATAATACTTATTATCTAAATGGGTTACGCCAAGAATCCCCGCAGGACGGTTGGGCACGACAGTCTTATATTGAAGACACGCAAGACCCCTCGAATACGATTTTGTAAATCACATGGTCATTCCGGTAGGCATGAGCGAGGTGTCCATCGAAATCAAAAAAACCGGGGGAGAAAACTTGATGGCTTGTCTATTATGGGAGATGCAGCACGAGATCACGTCCGAAAGTGAGAACATTCGGGGCTCGATCTGTCATTTTGTGGGCCTGTCCACTTGGTGATTGAGCACCTGTCTGATGGTGCGGGAAAGCTGTTTTGCTGAAAAAGGTTTTTGAATAAAACCATTGCACCCGCGAGCCAATATCTCGCTCGCCTCGCCTTCGACACTGTAACCGCTTGAAAGCAGGACCCGGACCTCCGGATTGACCTCTTTCATTTTGTCATAGGCTTCTCCACCGCCCATGTCCGGCATGATCATGTCCAAGATCACCATGTCGATGTCGCCCTTGTGTGCCTTGTAGACCTCAACGGCCTCTTTGCCCGACCTGGCCAAGAATACCTTGTATCCCATTTCCCGCAGGATTTCTTCGCCCACCTCAAGAATCATATCCTCGTCGTCAACAAGCAGGATAGACTCTGTACCCCGGCACAAGGTTTCGGGATTGTCCTGCTTTTTTGGAATTTCCTTATCTGAAACCGGCAAAAAGATATGAAATGTCGTCCCGTTGCCCTTTGCGCTTGAGACATTGATCACACCGCCGTGGTTTTTGATGATGCCGTAGGCCGACGCCAGGCCAAGACCTGTGCCACGGCCCATCTCCTTTGTGGTAAAAAACGGCTCAAAGATTCGCCTCTGGGTCGTTTCATCCATACCCACGCCGGTGTCCTTCACCTGCACCCGGACATAGCGTCCACCATTGATCCCGTAAGTCGCAGCCCCCTGATCCGGAATGGACACGTTCCTCGTCTCAACGAACAAGTC
Organism: Deltaproteobacteria bacterium; assembly: GCA_019309245.1. Classification (GTDB taxonomy): domain Bacteria; phylum Desulfobacterota; class Desulfobacteria; order Desulfobacterales. Next base: position 17,017 of record JAFDGP010000045.1, read on the forward strand.
CCCACCATTCGGCATAGCATGCCATGCATTGACATACAGATTCAACAGGACCTGTTCGATTTGACCACGATCCACCTCCACGGTCCAGATGTCCTGCTGCAACGCTGGATGGATAACAATGTCTTTTTTAGTTCGTCCAAACATCTCCATGCTTCTCTGGACCAGGGTGTTTAAGTCCGTGGGTTTGACTTCGTACTTGCCACCACGTGCAAAGCCCAACAGTTGCCGGGTCAAATTGGCCCCGCTTTCAACGATGTTTTCGATGCCCTTCAGGTGTTCGTAATGAGGATGGTCTCCATTGATGTTCAAAAACATCAGGGAGGTTCGCCCCTGGATACCCATAAGCAAGTTATTAAAATCATGGGCAATACCTCCAGCCAGGGTGCCGATGGCCTGCATCTTCTGGGCTTGAGCGAGCTGCATTTCCATCTTCTTGCGCTCCGTGATGTCTCTGAGTATGCCGACCAGTCCGACCATCTTGCCGTCGGAACCAAACTGGGGTGCTCCGTTCAAGCTGAAAAGTCGTGGCGAGCCATCCCGGTGAACCAGGGTGCAGGAAATATCCCGAATCGTTTCGAGGCTGTTTTTCATTCGGGTAAAGACCTCGTTGCATTCACTTACCCGATCCTTCGGAACAAAGTCCGAAAATGTCTTTCCAATGACCTCTTGAGCCTGGTAACCTAAGAGTTTTTCACAGGCCGGGTTTACATAGGTAAAAGTTCCATCGGGACCCAGGGTGTAAATGATATCCGGAGAATTGTTTACCAGATACTCGTAGCGTTTCTCGGACAACTGCAACTTGCCGTTAATCGCCTCATATTCCCGCTCCAGTCTCTTTTTTTCTATGGCATTTTCAACCCGCTTCAACAATTCATCGAACTCGAAGGGCTTGCGCAGATAATCATGCGCCCCTTTTCTAAGTGACTCCACGGCAGAATCAATAGAGGCGTGTCCGGTGATCACAATGACCAGAGAATCCAGGCGGTGTTCTGTAATGTGATCCATGATTTCCAGGCCATTCATATCGGGCATCACGATGTCCAACAACACCAGATCCACATCGTGATGGGCGAGACAGGCCAAGGCCTCTGCTCCGCTGCCCGCGGTCTGGGTTTCATAGCCCTCACTGCTGAGCAACACCTCCAGGCTGTCGCACATCCTGGGCTCGTCATCGACGATAAGGATCGTGGGTTTGGTGGTCATTGCCTTTCACCTCCCAGGCCCAATGCCATTAATTTCACGGTTTTTGTTCCATGGAAGTGACAATCCGGCTCATCCCTGGACATTCCTGCCATTGCAGGACGGTATGTTATGCAGCGGGGCCCGTGCCCACCGGCAGGGACACCGTGAAGGTCGTGCCCTGACCAGGGGTGCTCTGATAAGACAGGGTCCCTTGGAGATCCCTGACGATGTTGTACGCCACAGAAAGACCCAATCCGGCGTGTGCCCCCTGTTTTGAACTCACGAACGGCTCGAACAAGCGCGACCTAACCCCTTCCGGAATGCCGGGGCCCTCGTCTCGAACCTGGATCTCGACAGACCCGCCCGGCAAGGCCGCATCCCCGGATGACTCCATGCGTCTTTTCGGAATATAATCGGTTGAAATAAAGAGCCTTCCTCCATCGGGCATGGCTTCAGCGGCATTTTTGATCAAGTTGATTAACACCTGCTTTAAGGCGTTCTTTTCCGAAAAAACCGTGGGCAATGACGGCTTCAGAATGGCCTCCAGCTTAACCTTGGCATCCCGCCCGAGAGAGGCCTTTATGATCCTGATCAAGTCGGACACCAGGGCGTTGATATCCACAGGCTCTGTCTGTTTGGCCTCGGGTTCGGAAAAATCGGCCAGCCGTCCTACAATCAGTGCAACGCGATCCAGCTCTTCGCCGATGATCTTCAGGTCTGTTTGAGCGGCATCGTCTTTCGGCAGCTTCATGCCCAAGATCTTAAGATAGTTCTTGATAATCCCCAGGGGGTTGTTGACTTCGTGCACCACCTTTTTGGCAATGGCCGAGGCCGCGGCCAGACGCTCGGTTTGAACCAGCCGGGCCTGGGCTTCACGCATCCCGTCTGCATACAGGGCCAGAGCCGCCTGACGGGAAAACATGGTAAGCAGGCTCATCTGATTGGACAGCAACGATAATCCAGGCTGATCCACGCCCAGCACGATCACACCAACATGGTGTGCATGCGCGCTCATGGGCACGCACAGGATGCCGTCTGTGCCGACCAAACGGACCAGCTGCCGGTCAAGAATCGTTAAGGGCACGTCCTTGAGTTGACCAAAAGAATCCAAGGAATCCCCGGCCGCCAGACAACGCACAGCCAGGCACGTCACTCCCTCAAAAGGGATGGCCAATTCTTTGATAAGGGCCTCCTGAGGCGACTGCATACCGCCCTTTCCCACCAGGGCCTTTTCCTTGGGGTCATAGAGTAAAAACAAGATCTGGTCAATGTCGAACAAGACCTGAAGGCCTTGTGTGATGACGGCCAGGATGGCCTGTTGTCCATTGGCATCCAGCAGGTTTTGAAGGGTCCCCTGAAGCAGGGAAACGTCTCGGACGTTGCGGAGAAGAGCGATCTCTTTTTGATGTTCCTTTTCGGAAAGCGCAACAGAGGCCTGCGGGCTCTCGATCTCAATGCCCAAAGACTGAGCCACTTCTTCAACGTTTTGCCTGCCATCGGCCACCAGGGCCTCAACGTCATCAGGGCTGAATCCGAACAGCGCCTGTGCGATTTCAAGCGCCCGAGCGCTGTTGCCCTCACCCTTGCTCAACGCGTTGGCCAGGCAAACAATCTTGACCAGGGGAAGCGCGTCTTTGATCCGGTCGTTGGGCTCGTGATGGTACAAAACGGCATCCGCCATAAATGACTGTAGGTGCCATTGCCCAATCATCCATGCCCCGACTTCCGCATGGTCCGCCCCAAAATGTTTTCGTTCTAATGCGCCCACGGCGTCCGGGCCGGTATCGGACTTCAAGATCTGTGCATAGTCTTTGGGAAAGTTGACCCAAAGGACCAGTTTGCCGATATCGTGTAACAAGCCCGACAAAAAGGCCTCATCGGAAGAGCTGTACGAGGTTTTTTTGGCAATCAATTCAGCCACTGTGGCACACAGTAACCCATGATACCAAAACTGTTTCAACCTGAAGGCATCGTCCCCCTTGCTCACCCCGAAGACCCGGAACACGGCGGCACTGACCGCAATATTCTTGACCGCCTCAGTCCCCAGCATAAGCAACGCCTGGTTCACACTGGTGACCCGGACGGACAACCCGTAGAAGGCGGAGTTGACCATCTTCATGACCCTGGCACTCAGCGAGGAGTCTTTACTAATGATTTCAGATATTTCCTCAATACTTCCCGCCTGATTATTGCAAGCGTCGATAAGTTTCAAAAGAATATGAGGCAAGCTCGGAAGGTTTTTGGAGGTTTTGATTCTGTCGAAGAGCCGGGCCGATTCTGGTTTCATCTCGATTCGGATATTGGCAATCCTGTTGAGGGTGATTCGGATGTTTCGCCACAGGCGGAAAAAGCAACCATGATGTGCGCTTCGGCCTTGGATCTGCCGGTACACGCCAATCCCGTGGTGTAATCACGGATCGTGTGTCTGAAATGCGCACAATCAATAAAATAATATCCAACCAACGGTAATATGTCAAATTTTGTGTCGGCCCGCGCCCTTGCTTCACCTGCGGAACCGGAGGCCACAACCCCGGGTATCCCGGCAAGAATGGGAAGGAAATCCTCGGTGCACAACCGGTATGATCAGGAGGCAGGGGCAGGGATCTCGCGGGTCGATTTTAGGGCGGGCAAAAAAATGCCCGCCTGAGAAGGCCTCTGCAGGCGGGCACCGGTAACAAGCGCATTAACCCAGCTTTGACATCAACTCCGCGGTCACCTCTTTTACACTGGGGGCGCCGTCAAGCGTAATATATTTGATTTTGCCTTCATTTTCGGCCTTGTCTTTAAAATAGTACGCTGCCGCCAAGGTCCCCGTATCCGTATCGTAGTAGATATTGTGACGCTTGTTGATGGCCTCTTCGTCCTGGTCGTCGGAACGGGCGGACAGCTCCCCGCCGCATACCCGGCACCGATCCCCGTCCGGCTTGATCGCATCAATATAAATATTGTTGGGGTGGTTGTTGTCGTTGGCACACAGGCGCCGACCCATGATCCGGTTCTTCGCAATCTCTCGATCCAGAATAACCTCAATGACGATATCCAGGTCCAGCCCGGCGGCCCTCAGAGCCTCATCCAATCGGACAGCCTGTTCTTTGCTCCTGGGAAATCCGTCCAGGAGCCACCCGTTTTTGCAATCATCTTGTTTCAGGCGATCCAGTATCATCGGAATGGTGATGTCATCCGGCACCAGCTCACCCCGGTCGATATACTCTTTCGCCTTGATACCAATTTCCGTCTGATTCTTGATGTTCTCGCGAAAGATCGCCCCCGACTCAATATGGGGCAGATTGTATTTCTCCTTCACAATCGCGCCCTGCGTTCCTTTGCCACTGCCGTTCGGCCCAAACATCAGGATGTTCATAAACCTCTCCTTTCCTTTCTGTTTTTTTATCCCCTTTGAAAAACGCGCCGCCCTGGATCACGGGCCAACCACTTGCGCGAACGGCCCTCAGGTCGTCTTGGCTCGAGAAAATCAACGCCAACGCATGGCCGTAGGCAAGGCAAACCTCCTCCTGCCGTCTTATCGCAGGAGATGCTCCCGCCCAGGGCTCCCCTACAAGAAATGCATCCGATTGTCAAGGGATTTCAGGACGAAACGATCCCGCAAGTCGCTCCCCCACGGCCGCGATAAAGGCTTCTGTGGTGGCCACCTGCCGGGCAGGAACTTCTGAAATCCGCGCCAGGTCTCCCGTCATGATCCCGTCAGTTTCAATGGTCTGGCGGACCGCATTTTCCAAATGGTCCGCAAATGTCTCCAGGGCCGACACCTTGTCCAGTTGTCCCCGTTTCCTGAGTGCGCCGCTCCAGGCAAAGATGATCGCTGTGGGGTTTGTGGAAGTCTTTTCCCGTTTGAGATGCTGGTAATAATGCCGCTGCACGGTCCCGTGGGCCGCCTCATATTCCACACAACCTCCCGGAGACACCAGCACCGAGGTCAACAACCCCAGGCTCCCATAGGCCGATCCCACCAGGTCGGACATCACATCCCCGTCGTAGTTCTTACAAGCCCACAGGAATCCACCCTCGGACCGCACCATGCGGGCCACCGCGTCGTCGATCAGCGTGTAAAAAAATTCGATGCCGGCCTCTTTGAACCGTTTCTCGTATCCTTCCTCGGTAAAAACCCGTTCAAACAAGGCCTTAAAGGTCCCGTCATAGGTCTTTGATACCGTATCTTTCGTCGCAAACCATACCGGCACCCCGCGATCCAGACCGTAGGAAAAGCACGCCCGGGCAAAATTTTCTATTGATGCAATCAGGTTGTGGGTGGCCTGGACAATCCCGGCCTCGCCGAACTCATGTATCGTTTCGCGTACTTGACGCCCATCGGCCATGGTCAGGACCAGTTCGGCCTTGCACGGCCCGTCCACCGCGTGTTCCGTGTTCTGGTACACGTCGCCGTAGGCATGCCGGCCGATGATAATGGGCTTTTTCCAGAATCGGATCGCGGGCTTGATATTGGCGAGCACAATGGGTTCCCGAAACACGGTCCCGTCCAACATCGCCCGGATGGTGCCGTTCGGGCTTTTCCACTGTTTTTTTAGGCCGTATTCTTTGACCCGGTCTGCGTTCGGGGTGATCGTCGCGCACTTGACCCCGACCCCGTATTTCTTAACGGCCTCGGCGGCCTCGACGGTAACGCGATCATCGGTGCGGTCTCTGTTTTCAAGGCCCAGATCATAATAGACTGTGTTCAGGGCCACGTACGGCTCGATGAGACGTTTCCTGACCATATGCCACATGATCCGAGCCATCTCATCGCCGTCCATCTCCACGATGGGGGTCTTCATCTCGATTTTTGCTGCCATCTCACATTCCCCGGGAGAAAGCGTCGACCAACGTTTTCTTGAAAAACAAGCGGACCGGCGGGTCTCGCCTAGGCTGCGATCACCATTAACATATCGACATCTCATTGCCAACAGGCTGAGTGTAAAACAGGGATCGTATCTTCATGATTCATTTTCCATTTAACCTCATTAACCTGCATTCCTTGAGTAGCTGCCGGTGTTGAGCGTTTTCGGATGAGGTTCCATACGTACGGCTTGATGACAAATAAAGCTCCCCACAACGACTACAAAACCTACAAATTTGTTCCAATCTGACCGGTGCCTCCGCAAAAATGTATTATTTCACTCCGGGCCACTCCAGGCATAACAGAAGAAGTGCATACAATGTCAAATGGTTATAGAGACTCCCCCCTCTTGGTACAGCTTTTGCCATAGTGTTTGATTTACGAATATCATCAGCGGCCACCAGTTCTACTGGTGGTCGCTGATTTCGAGGAGGGACCTTATGAAAAAAGCAACAGCTGTTATGACGGGGGCGACCGCGATGCTGTTTTCTTGCTCAACCACCATCTTTGCGGCCCAAAACAGCCACATCGATACCGGCACGACCGCGTGGATGCTGACATCCACCGCCCTGGTCTTGCTTATGGTTCCTGGATTGGCCATGTTTTACGGTGGCCTGGTCCGGAGCAAAAATGTCCTGGGAACCATGATGCACAGCTTTGTGGCCATGGCTATTATCGGCGTACTATGGGCGGTATGCGGCTATGCCCTGGCCTTTGGGAAAAACATCGCAGGCGGCATCATCGGCTGGGACAGCCGTTACTTTTTTTGGTTCTTCTCCCGATTAGTTGGAGAAGGCCTGGTATATTTTCAGGGTAAAGTAGCGCAAATCGTGGAAGCCATAGGCTTTTCGTTTAATGACCTTTATTTTGTTATTGACCCC
>JAFDGP010000046.1 GCA_019309245.1 Deltaproteobacteria bacterium
GGTCGGCTCAGACCAACGCATGTCCGTTCACGGCCGAAAAGTGACCGTGGTCGTTCAGGAAAAGAGCGGCCAGAGGCGCTATAAAGAAATTCGGGATATGATTAAAAGCAGTGATCTGCCCGATCAGGCCAGGGGGATGAGCCTGACGGCCTTCGGCCGGCTTGCCGAGGTGGAAGCGCGGATTCACAACTGTGCCGAAGATGACGTTCATTTTCATGAATTGGGTGCGCTGGACACGATCGTTGATATTGTGGGCACAGCCCTGGCCATAGCGTACCTGAAGATCGAAAAGACCTTTGCATCGGAAATCCCACTGGGAAAAGGATTTGTCACCTGTGCGCACGGGAAACTGCCGCTCCCGGCGCCCGCCACCCTGGCCCTGCTCAAGGGCGTGCCCGTGTACGGCACGGATGTCTGCCATGAATTGGTTACCCCCACAGGCGCTGCCCTGCTCACCACGTTTGCCGATACGTTCGGTCCCCTTCCCCCCATGCATATGACTGGCGTGGGATATGGGATCGGCACACGAGACCTCAAGACGATTCCGAACCTGCTCAGGGTGGTGGTGGGCGAAGCAGCGGCTGGATACGAACGGGACCGGGTTGCGGTCATAGAGACCAACATTGACGACATGAACCCTGAGATCTTCGGGTTTGTGATGGAAAAACTCTTTGAAGGCGGTGCTCTGGATGTTACGTGGATTCCGGTTCACATGAAAAAGAACCGCCCTGGAACCATGATTCAGGTGATCTGTAAACAGGCCGACATAGATGCAGTGGTCCGGTGCCTCCTGAGTGAAACCACGGCAACGGGGCTCAGGTACCATCTGGTGGAACGCTTGAAGCTTTCTCGCACCGTCGAAAGTGTGCGGACCACGCTGGGCGAGGTGAAGGTCAAGGTGGTCACGGATCCCGGGCAAAATGTCCATATGGTGCCCGAGTATGAGGTTTGCAGACGGATCGCCATTGAAAAAAAGCTCCCACTGAAGGTGGTCTACGAGAGACTCATCAAAGAGCTTTCAACTTAAGGGGTTTGCCGGACATTGCAAGGCGTTCGACGGGAAATGATCATTGCGGCGGCCACCGGTTGCTACACGGGGCATATCCCTGTGGCCCCCGGGACCTTCGGCACGGTGGTGGCCATTCCTTTGTGTTACTTTTTGTCCGTTCTTAGTCCGCTGACCGGGCTTGCGTTCATTGGGGCCTTTTGCGTCCTGGCTGTGTGGATTTCCACGGAGGCCGAGAAAATCCTGGAGCAGAAAGACAGCGGGAAGATTGTTATTGACGAGATGGCCGGATTCCTGGTGACCTTATATTTGATCCCGTTTACGGTGGTCAGCTTGGTGGGCGGATTTGTGCTGTTCAGGCTCATGGATATCAGCAAGCCCTATCCGATCAAGCGCCTGGAGTCCACATTGCCCGGAGGCTGGGGCGTGGTAGGCGACGATTTTCTTGCAGGCGTGTATGCCAATGGAAGCTATTCTGATGCGACCAGCGGCCCTTGAACAGGAAGTCGCTGAACTTTTGTTGAATCTCGGAAAGACAATTGCCGTGGCGGAGTCGTGTACGGGCGGGCTGATTAGCCATCGTCTGACGAATGTTTCGGGAAGTTCAGCCTATTTTGAAATGGGCCTCATTACCTACAGCAACCGATCCAAGACGGCGATGCTGGGGGTCTCTGCGGACCTGATCCGCTCTGACGGGGCTGTGAGCGAGGCCTGTGTGCGAGCCATGGCCTCGGGGGTGCGGGTCCTGGCCGGCACCGACCTGGGCCTTGCTGTCAGCGGCATCGCCGGTCCCACGGGCGGGACGGTTGAAAAACCGGTCGGCACCGTCCATCTGGCCCTGGCCTCCCCCGAAGGGGTCCAGGCGTGGCGGTTCTTGTTTCAAGGGGATCGCGAATCGATCAAGGGCCGCGCCTCGGATGAAGCGCTGGCCAGGGTACGGGATTACTGTCGGTCTCAGAAAAATGGATGACAAGATACGCACATTCGTAGCAATCCGTTTGCCCGAAAACGTTCTTCATGCTATGGGCAAGGTTCAGGATGAGCTGCGCAAACCAGACTTCAACATCCGGTGGGTTCGACCGCACGGCATTCACCTGACACTCAAGTTTTTGGGAGATGTCCACCGGAAAGACCTTGAACCCCTGGGGATGGCGTTGGCAAAGACCGCCGAAGCCGTGTCTCCGTTCACCCTCCGGGGGACGGGTGTGGGGGTGTTTCCAAATGCTCGAAGGCCCCGGGTGATCTGGGTGGGGCTGTCCGGAGAGATGCAGGACCTCCTGGAGCTTCAGGGTCGTCTGGAGGCGCATCTGGAATCACTTGGCCATCCCAGGGAAAAACGGCCGTTTCGAGGCCATCTGACCCTTGGGCGTATCAAGGGCCGGGTGGATACGCCGCGCCTGATCAAGTACCTTGAAGCCTTGAAGGATTTTTATACCGATCCTTTTGTGGTGGGTTCGATTGTGCTTTTTCAAAGTACCTTGCGACCCCAGGGGGCAGTCTATACGGCCTTGGCCGAAGCCCGGTTGGGTGTACCGGCAGGAGATTGTGCAAAGCTCTCGAGGTCCGTCGCGTTGCAACAGCAATGTTGATATAGCAATCAACGATAAGGAGGCATCTATGGGAAGTGTTTCCGCCGATAAAGATAAGGCCGTCGAGCTGGCTATCAGTCAGATAGAGCGCCAGTTTGGAAAAGGGGCCATCATGAAGCTGGGGGCCCAGGCCGTTGCGGACGTGCCGATAATTCCCACCAGCTCCTTGGCCCTGGATTATGCCCTGGGCGTGGGCGGGATTCCACGAGGACGTGTTATCGAACTTTTCGGACCGGAGTCTTCCGGAAAGACCACCCTGGCCCTTCATATTGTGGCCGAGGCCCAGAAGCGTGACGGCATTGCGGCGTTTATCGATGCTGAACACGCCCTGGACGTCATGTATGCCAAGAAACTCGGGGTAAACTGCGACGACCTGCTGGTCTCACAGCCCGATACCGGAGAGCAGGCCCTGGAGATCGCAGAGGTCCTGGTGCGAAGCGGGGCCATGGATCTGGTGGTGGTCGACTCTGTGGCTGCGCTGGTGCCGCGGGCGGAAATTGAGGGCGATATGGGAGATACGCATGTGGGGCTGCAGGCCCGGCTGATGTCACAGGCCCTCAGGAAGCTGACCGGAAGCATCAGCCGTTCCAAGACCTCGGTTATCTTTATCAACCAGATCCGTATGAAGATCGGGGTCATGTTCGGCAACCCCGAGACCACCCCGGGGGGCAACGCCTTGAAGTTTTACTCGTCCGTGCGGCTGGATATTCGGCGAATTGGCAGCATCAAGGACGGTCAGGAGGTCATTGGAAACCGGACCCGGGTCAGGGTGGTCAAGAACAAGGTGGCCCCGCCGTTTAAAGAGGCCCAGTTTGACATCATGTACGGGGAGGGTATCTCCACGACCGGAGATCTTCTGGACATGGCCGTGCAGACCGACGTGGTGGAAAAGAGCGGGGCGTGGTACGCCTTTGAGAAAGAACGTATCGGGCAGGGCCGCGAGAACGTGAAGCGTTTTTTAAAAGAAAACCCGGATATCTTCAATCGCATCATGGCCCGCGTGCGAGACGCCCTGGGGCTGGCAAAAACCTCTTCTGAAAAAACCGAACCCGAGGCCGCACCGGCCAAAACGGCCGGGAAAAAGTGATCAAATGGAATAACTTGTCAGCGGAGCGGCCCAGACCTTGAAACCAGATTCGTTGACCCATAACCATGATGACTACAGATGACATTCGCAAGACCTTTCTGGATTATTTTGAAGAAAGGGGCCACCGCATCGTAAAAAGTTCGTCGCTCATCCCACAGGATGATCCCACCCTGTTGTTTACCAATGCGGGAATGGTCCAGTTCAAACGGACCTTTTTAGGGGAAGAACACCGGGACTATGTTCGGGCCGCGTCGTCGCAGAAATGCGTCCGGGCCGGCGGCAAGCACAACGACCTGGAAAACGTGGGATATACCGGCCGGCACCATACCTTTTTTGAGATGCTGGGCAACTTTTCTTTTGGAGATTACTTTAAGGCCCTGGCCATTGAAATGGCGTGGGATTTGATGACCCGGGTCTATGGACTTTCCCCGGAGAAACTCTGGGCCTCGGTTTACCTGGAAGACGATGAGGCCCACCGGCTCTGGGAGACGCACACGGATATTGCCGACGACCGGATCGTCCGCCTCGGCAAGAAGGACAATTTCTGGTCCATGGGAGATACGGGCCCTTGTGGACCCTGTTCCGAGATCCTGATCGACCAGGGCGAGGCTGTGGGTTGCGGGCGGTCCGACTGCAAGGTGGGTTGTGACTGTGATCGCTACCTGGAGTTGTGGAACCTGGTCTTTATGGAGTTCAACCGGGATGAAGCCGGGCGGATGAGCCCTTTGCCCAAGCCCAGCATTGATACGGGAATGGGACTGGAACGTATCGCCGCAGTGATTCAGGGGGCACGGACCAACTACGAGACCGACCTGTTTATGCCCATTATCGACGTCATTCAGGGCCTTTCCGGACGGGCCTTGGGACAGGACCAGGCCTGCGATGTCGCGATGAAGGTCGTGGCCGATCATAGCCGGTCTGCTGCCTTTTTGATTGGGGACGGGGTCTTGCCGTCCAATGAGGGCCGCGGTTATGTGTTGCGCCGAATCTTGCGGCGGGCGATTCGCTACGGCCGCAACCTGGGTCTGACCCGGCCGTTTTTACATCGTACGGTGGAAAAAGTCCTGGAGGTGATGAAAACCGCTTACCCCGAACTTCTCGAGGCCGATGCCTACATCAAGAACATTATCAAGGCCGAAGAAGAGCGGTTTTTGGGGACGCTGGACACCGGTCTGAAGGTGCTTGAAGAGGCCCTGAATGGGTTGCGTGCCAAAGGGGCCTCAGAGGTTCCGGGCGAGCTGATCTTCAAGATGTATGACACCTATGGGTTTCCCGTGGACATCATCCAGGATGTGGTGCGCGATGAGGGGTTGGCCCTGGACATGGCGGGCTTCGAGGCCGCTATGAAACAACAACGTGATCGCTCGCGCAGCGCCTGGAAGGGCTCGGGAGCCGTCGATGTAGAACGGGCCTATAAAGAACTGGCAGGCCAGGGCGCCCGCTCGGTGTTCGTGGGCTATGAAAATATTGAAAGCGATGCACGCGTGCTCTTGCTGGTTCGAGACGGCCGGTCGGTGGATGAGGCCGTTGAAGGAGATGCGATCGGGATTGTCACGGATAAGACCCCGTTTTATGCGGAGGCCGGCGGGCAGGTGGGAGACCACGGTCGCATCGTGGGTTCGGACTTTGAGATGGACGTCGTGGATACCATCAAGACCCCGGCCGACATTATCGTGAGCAAGGGCAAGATCCTGCGCGGACGGGTTTCGGTCGGAGATCGGGTCACGCTCCAGGTGGACCTCGCCAGGCGCTCGGCCATTGCCAGAAACCACACCGCCACGCATCTGCTTCATGCCGTGCTTCGTGAGGTGGTCGGAAACCACGTGAAACAGGCCGGCTCCCTGGTTGCCCCGGATCGCCTGCGGTTTGACTTTACCCACTTTTCAGCCCTGGATGAACAGACCCTTGACCGGATTGAGACCCTGGTCAACGAAAAGATCCTTGAAAACAGACCCCTTGAGGTCGAAGAGATGGATGCCGAGCGGGCCTTTGAGTCGGGTGCCACGGCCCTGTTTGAGGAAAAATACGGGGACCGGGTGCGGGTGGTGGCCATTGGCGATTTTAGCAAGGAGCTTTGCGGCGGGACCCATACGGGACGCACGGGTGATATCGGGCTTTTTAAGATTATCAGTGAAAGCAGTGTGGCTGCCGGGGTGCGGCGCATCGAGGCCCTGACGGGCAAGGCGGCCTTCGAACATACCCAGATGGCCTTTCATGTCTTGCGCTGTCTGGCCGATCTGGTCAAGTCCGGCCCCGACGGCCTGGTAGATCGGATTCAAAAAATCATGACGGACCACAAGGCCCTGGAAAAAGAGCTTGCCGCGCTCAAAGCCAAGACCTTGGTGGCGACCTCGGTTGCAGATGCCGTCAAGGACGTCAGGAAGGTCAACGGGGTATCGGTCATGGTCAAGGAGGTGACCGCTGAGAGCCCGGCCGCATTGCGGGACCTGGCCGACCAACTCAAGGCCAAAATCAAGTCCGGCGTGATCGTCCTGGGTGCCAAAACGGACAAGAAGGTGATGTTGATTGCCGTGGTCACCGAGGACCTGCTGGATAAGTATCATGCCGGAAGCATCGTCAAACAGGTGGCCGCTGTGGTCGGCGGTGGGGGCGGCGGCCGGCCGGACATGGCCCAGGCCGGCGGGAGCAAGCCGGAAAAGCTTCAAGAGGCGCTGAACTCGGCCTGTGATATTGTGGCGAAGGCAACTTAGCCAGTTCCGTCCATGCTTTGAAAATAGGAATCGAGTGGGATTTCAGATTGCAGGCTGGGTGGTTCATCCTTGGAGGGAAAAGTTTTTTCGCAAAGCGCGCTACCCGGAATCCCGGCTGGCGCTGAGGACTATTCCCAGGTGACGTGAGCGCCCCCGGGTTCTCTGGCGACGATTTCTCCAATCACATAGGCCCGTTCATCCATTGCCTTGAGAAACTCTACAATATTCTGAGCGACTGCGGCCGGTACGGCCAGGATCATGCCGATGCCGTTGTTGAAGGTCCTTCGCATCACATCGGCGGAGAGGTTTCCGGCGTCTTGGAGGAACTGAAAGACGGGCGGAACCTCCCAGGTGCCCTCTTCAATCACCGCCGCGCACGTTGCGGGCAGCACACGGGGCACATTCTCGATAATGCCGCCGCCGGTGACATGGACGATCCCATGCACGGGGAAGTCCTTCAGGAGATGCCGGAGGATCTCCGAATAGATCTTGGTCGGCTCCAGGAGTTCTTGTGCAAGAGTTTTCCCCAGAGCGTCTACTGAGTCGTGGATGTTGAGGTTGAGCTTTTCAAAACAGATCTTGCGGACCAACGAAAACCCGTTGCTGTGCAGGCCGCTGGAAGCAATTCCGACCAGTTTGTGTCCTACACCGATCTCAGAGCCATCCACGATTTTTGCGTTATCCACGATCCCCACGACAAACCCGGCCAGGTCATAGTCGCCTGGTGCGTAAAGTCCCGGCATCTCAGCGGTTTCTCCACCGATCAATGCACATTTTGCCGTGGTGCAACCGGCGACGATGCCCTCAATAATCGTTTCGGCCGTTTCCAGCTTGAGCGTTCCCATGGACAGGTAATCCAGAAAGAACAATGGCTTGGCCCCTTGTACCGCGATATCGTTTACACACATGGCCACCAGGTCGATGCCCACCGTATCATGTTTGTCTGCCATGCAGGCAACCTTGAGTTTGGTTCCCACGCCATCCGTAGAGGTCACCAGGACCGGGTCTTCATATGAATTGACGTCCAGCGAGTACAGCCCACTGAACCCGCCGATGCCGGCGATGACACCCGAACGCGGGGCCTTTTTCGTGATCTGCTTGATCCGATCCACGAGCAGGTTCGCCTTATCAATATCCACTCCCGCCTGCTTGTATGTAAGAGATTCTGTCATGATTTCACTGGCCTGCTTGCCGCCTGTACCCAGGGGTCCCGCCTTGTTGGTCAGGGCAGTCGATTTCTGATTTTTTTCTCTTTTTTAGATGAATTAGCGCGAAAAGTCAAAAGAAATCTTTTTGACAATTCCGCTACTGTAGTATAATCAATGGATAAAATGCTCACAAATTAGACCCGTTATGAAAGGCCCCTGTCATGAAGGAATTCTCCAGGCTCAATCGGCTTCCCCCTTATGTTTTTACCACAGTCAATAAGATCAAGATGGATGCCCGGCGGGCGGGCGAAGACATTGTAGATCTGGGCATGGGCAATCCGGACATGCCCACCCCCAAACACATCGTCGACAAGCTCGTGGAGGCCTCTCGCAAGGGGTACAATCACCGCTATTCGGCATCCATGGGGATCAGAAAGCTCAGGATGGCCATCGCCGATTGGTATGGGCGGCGATTTGACGTGGATATCGATCCGGAAACCGAGGCGATCGTGACCATCGGAGCCAAAGAAGGCATCTCTCACCTGGTTCTGGTCACCATTCGTCCCGGTGACGTGGTCTTTTCACCGGACCCCACCTACCCGATTCACCCGTATTCGGCAATTATCGCGGGCGGGGACGTCCGGGGCATTCCGCTGGGACCGGACCAGGACTTTTTTGAAAATTTGATGGTGGCGACCAGACAGACGTGGCCGAAACCCAAGATGCTGATTATTTCTTTTCCCCACAATCCCACGACCGAGGTCGTGGACCTGGATTTTTTCAAAAAGATCGTGGAGTACGCCCGGGAAAACGACATTCTGGTCATTCACGACCTGGCCTATGCAGACCTGGTTTTTGACGGCTATAAGCCCCCGAGTTTTCTTCAAGTGCCTGGGGCCAAGGACGTGGGCGTGGAGTTTTTTTCCCTTTCCAAGAGTTACAGTATGCCTGGTTGGCGTGTGGGGTTTTGTGTGGGCAATGCGGAAATGGTCGGAGCGCTTCGCCGGATCAAGAGCTACCTGGATTACGGGATTTTTCAACCCATTCAGATTGCTTCCATCATTGCACTCAACGGCCCGCAGGATTGCGTGCAAGAGATTGTGGAGACCTACAAGGTGCGCCGGGATACCCTGGTCCGAGGCCTGAACCGGGTGGGATGGCCGGTGAGAAGCCCCAAGGGAACCATGTTTGTCTGGGCCAAGATCCCGGATCAATATGTCAAGATGGGCTCGGTGGAGTTTTCCAAGATGTTGATTCGAGAGGCCAAGGTGGCGGTTTCACCCGGTCTGGGCTTTGGCCAATACGGGGATGAGTATGTGCGGTTTGCCCTGATTGAAAATAAGATGCGGACCAATCAGGCGATACGCGGAATACGAAAAGTGCTGTGAGGTGACCATGAACAGTATCGGGGTTGGGTTGTTGGGGTTCGGAACCGTCGGGTCCGGGACGGCCAAGATCCTGGTGGAAAACCAGGAGGTTATTGCCTCTCGTTTGGGTAGGCCACTGGAACTGAAGCGCATCGCAGACCTGGACATTACCACCGACAGAGGGGTGAAGGTAGACGGCCGGATCCTGACCACAGACGCGGCTGACGTGATCGATGCCCCCGATATTGATATCGTGATCGAGTTGATCGGAGGCTACGAGCCGGCCAAGGGATTTCTCCTCAGGGCTATTGATCAGGGCAAGCACGTGGTGACCGCAAACAAGGCCCTTCTGGCGTCCGACGGTTGGGAGATCTTTGAGGCTGCGACGAAAAAGGGCGTGGACGTGGGCTTTGAGGCGAGCGTGGGCGGTGGGATTCCCCTGATCCAGTCCATCAAGGAAGGGCTGGTGGCCAACCGCATTCAGGGGCTTTTCGGCATCCTGAACGGCACAGCCAATTTTATCCTGACCAAAATGACCGACGAGACGGGCTCCTTTGCTGACGTCCTGAAAGAAGCCCAGGATCTTGGCTACGCTGAACTTGACCCGACATTTGATGTGGAAGGCATTGATGCAGCCCACAAGCTCACCATTTTGCTTTCCATTGCTTATGGTATTCCCATTGATTTTGACGCGGTTTACACCGAAGGCATCTCCAGGATTACTCCATTGGATATCCGATTTATGAAGTCCTTCGGGTATCGCATCAAGCTTCTGGCCATCTCAAAAGACGATGGGAAAGCCATTGAGGCCCGCGTTCACCCCACGTTGATTCCTGAAAACAGCCTCCTGGCCAGTGTGAATCAGGCCTACAACGCGCTTTATGTAACCGGTGATGCCGTGGGAAACGTGATGTTTTACGGGCCGGGTGCCGGCATGATGCCTACGGGCAGTGCGGTGGTCAGTGATGTGGTCAATGTGGCGCGAAACATTATCAGCGGGGCCGTAGGCCGGGTGCCGGCCTTGGGGTACCAGCCCGCGACCATGCAGGCCCGGCGGATCAAGTCGATGGATGACCTGGCCGTGAAGTACTATTTCCGGTTTTCCGCTGAGGATCGGCCGGGGGTGCTTTCCAGGATTTCCGGGATTCTGGGAAAACACGAAATCAGCATCCAATCGGTCCATCAGCAAGGCAGAGACGTCTTGGGGGCAGTGCCTATTGTGATGATTACCCACGAGGCCAGGGAGGCGGCCGTGCGGCAGGCCCTTTCGGAGATTGATCGTCTGGACATTGTCAAGGACCGGACGATGCTGATTCGCATTGAGGACTGGAAGTGAAATACGCGGTACTGGTAGGCGACGGGATGGGAGACTATCCCCTTGGGGAGTTGGGCGGCAAGACCCCGCTGTCTGCAGCGAACACGCGGCATATGGATTGGGTGGCCGACCACGGCGAGATGGGACTTGTTCGGACCATCCCGGAGGGGTGTGAGACGGGCAGTGACACGGCCAACCTGAGCCTTTTGGGCTATGATCCCAGGGTTGCGGGGTGCCGGCGGGGTCCCCTGGAGGCGGCCAGTCTCGGAGTGGCCCTGGCACCTGAGGACGTCGCGTTCCGGTGCAACCTGGTCACCCTGGGTGAAAGCGATGAGGGGCCGGTCATGGAGGATTACAGCGCTGGCCACATCACTTCCGTGGAGTCCCGGAGGCTCATTCAAGACATTGAGGAAAGGCTGGGTGACCAGACCTTTCGGTTCTATCCTGGGGTGAGCTACCGGCATCTGATGGTTTGGAAAGGCGGGCGCGATGCGATCGATACCATGCCTCCCCATGACATTACCGGACAGGCCGTCCAGCCCTATATGGATCGGATGGCCTCTTCCGGAGGGGAGCGGCTTCTGGAACTGATGTCGGCGGCTGAGGCGGTCTTGCGGGATCATCCTGTGAACGTGGCCCGAAGAGAGAACGGGAAAAAACCGGCCAACTATATCTGGTTCTGGGGCCAGGGGCATGCCCCGCACCTGGAGGCATTCAAGAAAAAGACCGGTCTTTCCGGTGCCATGATCTCAGCCGTAGACCTTTTGAGAGGCATCGGGGTGTACACGGGATTTCAGGTGATCCGGGTGCCGGGCGCCACCGGCTATCTGGATACGGATTATGATGCAAAGGCGCGGTATGCCCTTTGGGCGCTTGAGGACGTGGACCTGGTGTACGTCCACGTGGAAGCCCCGGACGAGGCCGGCCACGCGGGGTTGCTTGAGGAAAAAATCGCTGCAATCGAGGCCTTTGACAGCCGGGTTGTTGGAAAGGTTCTGGAAGGGCTGAAGGGCTTTCCCGAACATCGCGTCATGGTGGCGATGGACCATCACACCCCGATCTCTGTCAGGACCCACACCACGGAACCCGTTCCTTTTGCCATGGCCGGAACCGGTATTTCCTCCCCGCCGGGTGGACATTCTCCAGGCTTCAGCGAGGCGGCGGCTCAGGCTCGATCGTTTCTGCTGGAAGAAGGCCATCGGCTTATGGCACGATTCGTGGGGCTCGGCTCAGAATAATGGGGTTTTTTAGATCGACGTTCAGACAAAAAAGGAAGGCGCAAAAACATACAGACATCATATTTATTTGATAAATAGTGTCTTGACATGTTTGGTTTTGATGCTATGATGTCTGATATGAGGACGACGCTTACTTTACATGACGATTTGGTTCAGCAACTTCGGGAGAAAGCCCATCAAGAAGGAAAGCCTTTCAAAGAGATCGTAAACCAGGCCATCAGGGCGGGGT
Organism: Deltaproteobacteria bacterium; assembly: GCA_019309245.1. Lineage (GTDB taxonomy): Bacteria > Desulfobacterota > Desulfobacteria > Desulfobacterales. Next base: position 11,691 of record JAFDGP010000046.1, read on the forward strand.
TGAACCAGATAGATAGACCTCGGAAAGCCAAACCTTACAAGTGCAAGTCCTATAGCCTCGGCTATCCCCCCCGGGCAGACCTCGACCACGCGTTGGAACTTGCAGGTCAGTTGGAATCAGAAGAAATTGCCCGAAAGCTTCTGTTAAGGAAATGAAAATCGTTGATATCAATCTGTTGATTTATGCAATCAACAAAGACACCCCTCACCATGTTGGTGCGAAGAAGTGGCTTGAAGATTCCCTTTCGAGTGAAGAACCTTTCGGCTTTGCCTGGATTGTCATTTTGGGCTTTCTCCGAATTGTGACCAATGGCCGGGTGCTGCCGAAACCTTTGCTCCCTGAGACTGCCATGGACGTCGTTGATGATTGGCTCCGACAGCCGCCATCGCTCACGGTGGTTCCTTCACGTCAACACTGGTCCATTTTTAGAGAAATACTCAGCCCCCTTGGAACGGCGGCCAATTTGACGTCGGATGCCCACCTGGCTGCTCTTGCCATTGAACATGGCGCCCGCCTTTATTCAACGGATAATGATTTCGGGCGCTTCGAATCATTGCGGTGGACCAATCCCTTGGAATAAAGGAAGCCGAACCCTGCAGGAAATCCTTGTGATGTCCCAATTGCGCTTGACAGATTCGTCAGAACCGACTATATATTTTTAGTTCTGATGCGGGGTGGAGCAGTCTGGTAGCTCGTCGGGCTCATAACCCGAAGGTCGTTGGTTCGAATCCAGCCCCCGCTACCAATAATAACAGTACCTTAGGGCTCATCGGTGTGAGCCCTATTTTTTTGGTGTGTCGTATTTGTGCCCTATTTGCCGAAAAGCGGTATGACCTTGCAGCCACTTTCGGTAATGATTTCAACCTGTTTTTCCTGCTCCTTCTGTACCGCTTCCATGAACGCCGATCCATCTTTTCTCGTCTTTTTCGGTATCCAGGAAAAGTACCTGGTGAAAATCATCTGCAAAGACGAATGACCAAGCATCATCTGCACCCAGCCGATGTCTTCTCCCTTTGAAAGCATCATCGTAGCAAAGGTGTGCCGCGTTTGAATTGGCGGGCGGTACTCAAGGCCAGCCTTT
>JAFDGP010000047.1 GCA_019309245.1 Deltaproteobacteria bacterium
ATTGGGCAACAGGCCGATCTCAATAATGATCCCGGCCACAGAAATCGTTGTGGTCTTTCCGGTCTTAAGCGACCTGACCTCGAGGCCTTCGACAACCGACTCGCCTGAAATACGCAGGATTTCATGTTCGGCCATGACCCGGACCTTGGGTGACCGGGTGACCTTTTCCTGCAGGATCGGATCGGCTGTGAGCGGAGTCAATGAGACCAGATAGATCTTGCCGGCCACCTTCATCAGGTCCAGCACGGCCTCCAGGGCCGAGTTTCCTCCCCCGGCGACGGCCACATCGAGGCCGGCGAAAAGCGGCGCGTCGCAGGTGGAGCAGTAGGTGACCCCCATGCCGACAAGCTCTTTTTCTCCGGGAACGTTCAGCGATTTGGGGCGCTTTCCCGTGGCGATAATGACGGTCCGCGTCAGATAGGTCTTGCCGTTGCTGGTGATCACCCCTTTGGTCTTTCCGGTCAGGTCCAAGGCGATGACCCTTGCTCCCACGAGCTTTTCGAGGCCGTAGCTTTCCACATGCTTTTCAAACCGACCGATGAGCTCGGCCGCGTCCACCTGGCTAAACCCCAGGTAGTTGTCCACATCGTAGGTCCAGGTGACTTGCCCGCCGATATCTTCACTGACCAGCAGGGTCTTGAGGACCTTTCTGCTGGCATAGACCGCCGCACTCAACCCTGCGGGCCCACCGCCGACGATGATGACGTCATACAACGGGCGCAGGACCTCCTGACGGCTGAGTCCAAGCCTTTGAGCCAGGGCTCCGGTGGCGTCCAGGGCCACCAGGTCGGCGTATCCGCCCACCGGTTCGTCGCCGATCAAGATCTGAGGGGCGGTGTCTGCTCCCGTCTTTTTTTTCATGTCCTGCCAAGCCGCCGACCCAGGCACCACGTCGATCTGCTCGAACGGAATCCGATGTTCACGCAAAAAGGCCTCGGCCCTGGCGCAAAAGGGGCATCCCGGGGTGGCATACATCGTGACTTGATTCATGGCTGTCTGTACTCGTCCTTGGACAATTTGGGCTGCGGCCCGTCTTTTTCGTCGGCATCCTTCCAAAAAGTGCGTTTCGCGGATGGGATGTTCCGTTTTCAGTTTTCAGGAAAAGCCAATAAAAGAACAGCTCATCCGGCAACTGCGTGCTGAAAACGCCGTCTGCAACGCTTTGATATATGGACGGCTACGCCAGGTCTTTTAGCTCCGTGCTCTGTGCAAGGCAACTCAAGGCCAGCTCCAGTCGTTCCTGGTCAAAACCCACCATGACTTCTTTGCACACCACAATGACCGGAACCCTTAAGGCGCCGCCGGAGACCGCGCGCATCTCCTCAAGGGCGGCCTTGTCCTTGGTGACGTCCATGTCTTGAAACGCGATATTCCTGGCTGAAAGGAACTCCTTTGCCCGCTTGCAGTGCGGTCACGTAGGACTGGAATAGATCTTGACTTCTTGGCTCATCAGAAAGCCCTCCCTGGGTATCCGTCCCCTTAAGGGTTAGGCTTTTTCGAAATCGTCTTTTCCTGCGCCACATACCGGGCACGTCCAGTCATCGGGAATGTCGTCAAACGCAGTGCCGGGCTCCACGCCGTTTTCCGGGTCCCCTTCCGCCGGGTCATAGACATAACCGCAGATCGTGCACACATACTTGTCCATCTTACTTTCTCCTTTCCGGCTGAAAAGCGGGTTAGAAGCCGAGCTTTTCAACAGACCGCCGTTCCGGCACGTAGCGCCTGTCAACCCGACCCGCGTTCCAGTCCCTTGACACGTACAGGTTATTGGAAAAATACGCGCCGCGCTGGGCAATACCGTTTGAAATATGGCATAATCACCGAAAGCAGTAAACACCATGTCCGTTTTACAGGCAATATCTGAAGGCTTCAGCCCATGACCCTTTCCATCATCATCCCCGTATTCAATGAATCCAGCGTCTTGGCCCGCACATTGGACCATCTGAGATCCTTGGGCCCACATGGGCAGGTCATTGTTGTTGATGGCGGCAGCACGGACGAGACCGTCCGGATCGCCGAGCAATACGGCCACGTGTTGATTGTGAGCGCCCGGGGCCGCGGGGTCCAGTTACACCAGGGCGCCCGACGTGCCGACGGTGATGTGTTGCTGTTTCTCCATGCCGACACCCTGCTTCCAAAAGGCTATCACCACGACATCTGCCTTGCCATGCGTGACCCCTGCGTTGTTTTCGGCGCCTTCAGTCTCAAGATTGATCCTTGCACCGCCTTTTTGTCTCTGGTTGCCGGGATGGCAAACCTGCGTAGCAGGTTATTGAAGCTGCCTTACGGGGATCAGGCGATTTTCGTGCGTCGAAGCGCCTACCGCCGGGCAGGAGGCTTCCGGCCGTGGCCCGTCATGGAGGACGTGGATCTGGTCCGACGTCTGAGCCGACAGGGAAGGTTCAGGTTGATATCCACCCCGGTCCGAACCTCCGCCCGGCGTTGGGAAGCCGAAGGCGCTGTCTTTAGCACCATCAGAAACTGGTCTGTGATGGTGCGGTTTTTTCTGGGTGTTCCGCCGGCCGCCCTTTCGCGGCGGTATCCGGATATCCGAAAAAGACGCTCAGGCGCTGATACCAGTGCCCAAGGTTGAACCTTTTCAATCCATCCATAAACTGTCTGAGTCCGACAGCGAAGCCCCCTGGCCGGGCTACCGTGTTTCGGCCGTTTTCGAGGTTGCGCGAAGCGTATGGGCCAGCTCTTTGATTTGTGCCAGGTCTTTGACCATCATGGCCCAGCCGTACCAGTAGGCATAGTCCGGATTCACGTGGTAAATGCCCTGGTAGGCCCGCATCCTGTGTTTCATGTACATCTGGAACAAAACCTGGTCGATATATGAGCCGCCGGTTTGCATGAACATCAGAAAATCGGGATATGCAAAGGTATAGTGAGCAGGCTTTTTGATCAGGCCGTCTTTATACAGGGCGGCCACGGTTTCAATGGCGTCGGCCATCAGGCGGTCGGCCTTCTGCATAATGGCATCCCCCATGGCCAGTTGTTTTCTGGCATAGGTCTCCGCATGACACTGCGAACAGCGCTTGAGCATCTTTTCTCGCTCATGACGCCACGCCTCTTCCGTAAGGCGTGCCAGGTCCGCGGCCTTGACCACATCCAGACGGGGCGTGGGCGCGCCGGTTTCCGGGTTCAACACCCCCAGGGCCTTTAAGATGGTCACCCGGTCGGCTGCCCACTGTTTGTCTTCGGGCAGCGGGAGCCTGACCCCCAAAAAGCCCCATGCCGTATGGTTTTCATGATTGCCGTCGACCATGTGGCAAAACTGGCACGTGGGTGCTGCCGCGCTGTCGGCCAACTTGCCTTTTTCTTTGACAGCGTACCGGGTGCCGTGCTTGGAGCTGCTCCACATTTCCCACTGCGGGTGATCGTAACCCATATGGCACTGCCGACAAGCCGCCGGGTCCCGGGCCTCCTTAACGGAAAAGGCATGCCGGGTGTGGCACTCGTCACACGAATTGTTCTGGTATCGATAGCCTTTGTCCCGCTGCTCTTTTTTCTGGGCTTCCGACTTGATACCCATATTGTGGCATCCGCCGCAACCCCTGCCACCTTCCATCAATTCGTCGGGCTCCAAGTGGGTGATAGGAAGGGCGTTCATGGAAGTCCATCCAAAGTTATGCTTGCCCTTGGAAAATTGTTCAAATTGGTCTTCGTGGCATTCCGCACACACGTGTTCGTCCGGCAGTTGCGCCAGGTTTGCATCTTCGGCCTTTTTGTGTGCCTCACCATGACACGTTGAGCACGTGACCTCTTCACGGCTGTGTTTTCCGGAAGCCCAGTCCGCCACCTGTTTCGGCGAGACCTTTTTATGGCACGTGATACAGGCTTCATCAGCACCAAGCGCAATCCCGGAAAAACAAACCATCACCACAAACCATCCTGCCATCATCCATCTTGTTTTCATATCCGTAATCCTCCTTTTAGGTAGAAGCGTCAGCCCGCCAGCCTTTCGGCCTGCATCTTGCTTTCCAAGGGAAAAACGCTCCGGTTGTCATGAGAGCGGTTATACAGACCCGGTATCCGGCCACGGGCGCTCGGTTTGCTCATCAACCATGTAGCAAAACTGCGACCATTCAAAGACCTTTCCGGAAACTGGACACTGCAGCGTGACCGTACGTTCGCCGACCCGGAGCACCTGCCAGTCGCCGCATCGCGGTCCGGTTTCAATGTGGATCTTCTGGCCGGGCTTAAACGGGTAAGGCCGAAATACGGCAATCTCTTCGCGTGGCATATACATTATCCTGCGTTCAAGAAGCTGTGTCTGCGAACAAGGCCCCGCAGGAGCTTGGCCGCTGTGAGTGGGGTTGTACAACGCAATCCGTGATGGTGCCAATGGGGTGAATCCCCCATTTTTTTAAAAAAAGCACTGTATTTTAAGCGGTAGGTCCCCGAATCCGGGTCCCGGTGAGTGGGCCCAGGCCGGCCATCAGTCCAGTCTTTCGAAAAACTCTTTTTCAGCGCCGCCGTCTTCGGGGTCATAAATGTAGCCGCAAGGGCATTCATATTTGTCCATGGAGGATCTCCTTTGTCAACCTTGCTCCCAGTGGATGCAGTCCCCCGGGCAGTTCTTGATTACTTCCTCGATCTGTTCTTCCGGATATTGTGACAGGTCGGCCACCTGGATTCCCCCCAGGTCGTTGCGCCGGAAGACCTCGGGGCACAATTCCAAACACGTATCACAATCCACACAATCGGCCATGTCTACCACAGGCCTTTTCATCTGGGGCCCCGAGTGTCGGCCGGAAGGGCCCGGGCGATCTTGTCTCCAAGATCATGACAGGCCTGGAGGCTCTGCTCGGTGGGCACATATTGGACCCTGAGGCCCGGGTCGACCAGGGAAAACCTCATGGCCTCCAATTCCCGGTTGATCAGCTTGACGGCTTCTCCGCTCCAGCCGTAGGAGCCGAAGGCGGCGCCGACCTTATTCTTGGGTTTCAGGCCCTTCATGTAGGTCAGAAAATCACTGACCGTGGGGAATAGTCCATTGTTGATGGTCGGGGAGCCCACGATCACGGCGCCAGCGTCCAGGACCTCGGTCATGATATCGCTGCGGTGCCATTTCCTCAGATGCATGGGGCAGGCGTCCACGCCCTGTCGGCCCAGGGCTTCCACAATGGCCTCGGCCATGGCCTCGGTGCTGTGCCACATGGTATCATAGACTACAAGCGCCTTTCTCGTCGGGGCCTGCCGCGCCCACTCAACGTAAGCGTTGATGATTTTTGCGGGGTCTTTGCGCCACATGATTCCGTGGTCCGGGCAGATCATATCCAACTGGAGCCCCATCTCGGTGACCTGCTCTGCCAGTTTAAGAATGCGGTCGGCGTACAACAACAGGATGTTGGCAAAATATTTTTTTGCATGGGGCATGATCGCCTCGCCGATTTCATCGTCAAAACGTTCCAGGCCCGCATAGTGTTGTCCGAACGCATCGCTTGAGAAAAGGATTCGGTCTTCCTTCACATACGAGAACATGCTGTCAGGCCAGTGCAGCATCCGGGTTTCCAGAAAGGTGAGCGTCCGCCTGCCCAGGGAGAGTTCGTCCGCGCTTTTGACTGGCTTGTAATTCCATGGTTGTGGGAAATGCTTGGAAAGATTCTTGTGTCCCATGATGGAACAATACACAGGCTTGTCCTCGCCTATCTTATGCATGACTCTGGCCAGGCCCCCCGAATGGTCCATTTCGGTATGGTTACTGACCACGTAGTCGATCCGTTTGGGGTCGATAACCTTGGAAACCTTGGCCAGCAGTTCATCGGCAAATTCCTTTTTGACCGTGTCGATCAGGGTGACATGGTCATCCAGGATCAGATAAGCGTTGTAGGTGGTTCCCGCATAGGTGGAATAACCGTGGAAGTCGCGAATATTCCAATCAACCGCTCCCACCCAGTAGATATCTTCAGAAATTTTCAACGGATCCATGGACTCCTCCTCTTTTTTGCGACTCCTTCAGTTTAATTTGTTTTGGTAAATTCCTCTTTTGATGCCCCGCACACAGGACATGTCCACTCATCGGGAAGGTCTTCAAACGCGGTCCCCGGCTCAACGCCATTGTCCGGGTCCCCGAAGGTAGGGTCATACACATAGCCGCAAACACTGCACACATACAGTTCCATGGTTCCATCCCTCCCTTTCAAACCGCCTTTCGGTTGGTCGGCGGTCCATAAAGCGCATGTTCCAGCCACTGCCTGATTTCGGGAGTCACGGGATAGACCCCTTTGTGATGGGCGACCGATTCGAGAAAAGAGTCTCGAAGATATTCCGGCATGTAGATGGTTGCCAGCTCTTCAGCCTGTTCCGAGTTGCGCCGGATCAGATAGATTCTTGGGGGCTCTTTCCAGGTGTAAACCACAAAGTACAACGAGACATCGTTCTTGGATCGGATTCGCCTTCGACCGTTGGCAGGGTTGTTACCCCATTCCAGATAAAGTGTCACTGCATCCTCGGGTGTCATATCCCAATCGATCACACTGGTCAATTCACTGTGTCTTTTAAGCTCTTCTAGTGTCATCATGGTTCACCTCCTGTGTTGCTCGACCCACCATCCCTTTTTGATATGAGCGGTTTTTTCCGCCTCCGCCAGCCTCCGGATCTTAAACGCCGAATCTCGCATCACACCATACAGCACGCCGCAGCCCGTATCTTCTCGAACCGCATCCCCCTCGTCGGCCAGGGCGAGCATCCGTTCCACGATCCAAAACGTTTTCTCGATACTTTCGTTACACGGCTTCATGCCTCGCGGCTCATTCCGGAAAGGCCCCATGCCCGAGGGGGCGGTTTCCATGCCCTTGAATCGTCCTGACATCTACTGTCCATCAAGAAACATGCCATCGGGGTTGATCAGGCCATGATGACAGAATCGCATGACATTGCAAATAGTTATAGTGTGCTGTCCATGCGCTGGCGAAAAAGCGAGACGTTTTTTTGAGACACCCTGGAGCCGGTGGCGAATCGTGCATTCGTAACTATAGTGGATGAAAAGAGGGCTGGGCATGTGTCTCAAGACACAATATAAGACACAAGTGTATTATGAGACATCCCTTGAGGCCGCCAGAAACCGATACAGCGTGGCGCGGCCCACACCCAGAACCCGGGCCGCCTTGGCCTTGTTGCCCCCGGTTTGCGCCAAGGCCTTTCGGACATCCTGGGCGTTGAGCTTCGGGACCGGGCCTCGCGAGGGCCGGTGGCGGTGCCATTGACGCAGCTCCAGGGGCAAGTGTTCGTCTTCAATGGAGCGGCCCTTGGACTTGACCAGCGCGAAGTGGAGCGCATTCTGGAGCTCACGAACATTGCCCGGCCAGGGATAGGTCGCAAGCAGCGCAAGCGCCCGCTGGGACACATCGCCCACGGGGTGTCCCTCCCGTCGGGCCTGGTCCAAAAAGTGCTCGATCAAAAGGGGGATATCTCCTTTTCGTTCTCTCAATGGGGGCAAATGGATGGGGACCACATTGATTCGGTAATAGAGGTCGTCACGAAAGTTGCCTTTTGTCACTTCCTGTTTCAGGTTGCGGTTGGAAGCACTGATGATCCGCACATCCACAGACGTGGCTTTTTCATCGCCGAGCCGCTCGAAACGTCCTTCCTGCAACACCCGAAGCAATTTGGCCTGCACCATTTTGGGCAGGTCGGCCACCTCGTCGAGAAACAGCGTGCCCTTATGGGCCAGTTCGAAGCGGCCTTTCTTGTCTCGTATGGCCCCTGTGAAGGCCCCTTTCACGTGTCCGAACAATTCACTTTCGAGCACACCTTCAGGAAGGGCCGCACAGTTTACCGGTACAAACGGCCCGCCGCCCCGACGGCTGTCGTTGTGAATCGCGGCTGCCACCAGCTCCTTGCCGGTGCCGGTCTCGCCACTGATATGTACCGGGTAGTCATTGGTCCCCAGGTCCTTGATCTGGCGGTACACCCGGAGCATCTTTGGATCACGGCCGATGATGCCCGCAAAGCCGGTGAGCGTCCCGGTCTGGATTTTCAATCCGGTCAAGTCGGTCACATCGCGAAAAGAGGCGATCGCCCCTGTGCATTCACCGGCCGGGTTGTAGCGACCGCTGACTGTCATCTCGACCCGCCGGGGTTCACCGCTTTTTGTGAGAAGGTTCAGCGGATAATACACGCGGTCAAGGGCCTCAGGAATGCCACGCTCAAAGGAACACCGTCTCCCGCAAAACGGCTGGCCGAAGACCTCGTGGCAGTCCTTTCCGATTACATCTTCAGCGGAATATCCCGTAATGGCCTGCGCAGCCTTGTTGAAAAATTCAATACGACGGTGGGCATCGTGAATGATAATGCCTTCCGTGAGGCTGTCGAACACAGCTTCAAGGGTCTTGTGATTGTTCTTGTATACCACACCCGCCAGAGATTCCTGTACCACGTTCGCCATGCAGGCGAGCAAGCGTTTAAGAGGCTCAGGGAACGGATTGGGGGCCTTGTCCAGAAGACAGATGATGCCAAACACATGACCGTCCGGCCAATGCAACGACGTCCCCAGGTAGGCGATCATGCCCTCTTTGCATTCCGATGCGCTCGCCCATTGCCGATTCCTGCCGGTATCCGAGACCGCAAAAAGACCGGTTGTTTTAAGAGTCTGTTTACTCAAAGAGCCAGCCAGGGCGATGGTGTCTCCGGCGGAAAAAGGACTGTCGGGCGACCGGCTTGATCGAACCACCTCCAGGCCGCCTGAAGTGTGTTTGCCGATAAACGCACAGGCGAATCCGGTAATCTCTGCCAGCACATCCACCACGTCCTGCCACGTGCGAAGCGTGGTGGGAGGGAGTGAAATACGATCTAACGGGGTGTTTGCATTCATGGCCAGGATTTGTGTGGCCTTCCGGTCAGGCACCGTCCAAAGTTAGCCTCAGCGAACCGCCAGTTGATCAGGTGCTCATAGTAGGCCTTGTACATAATCCGCGATCCGGTGGTGGACAAAGTTCACGTCATGGGGCGATGGACACTCACTGGCGATGTCTCCCATTTTAAGAACAACACCGGGGTGCGGGGCCACCGGCATGCGCAGGACTTCTTGTTCAATCACGAATGCGGCCATTGCCCGATAAACAGGAGCGTAAGGGTCCGGGGCCAGATCCAGGATTTGGCCGTGTTGCTTTACAACGAGACAATGATCGATATCTCCGCCCCCGGTCACAAAGTGCCAGGGGTCTTTTTGCGTGTCCGCGCAATCCATCAGTGTTCTCCTGAATCAAAGAATTGTATTTTGTACCAGATAGCCTCGAAAGTAAATTGTAAATTCCGCGAACCAGCAAACATGTTCATCCTGGTCTGCAGGCGGGACTGTTTTCAAGACACACACACGCCCCAAACCCGCGGAGAACGCGGCTCAGGGGAAAAAGAGCCATTGATGGATGGAAACTAGCCGGTGTGCTTTTTACGGGCCCGGGCCTTAACCCGAAGGAGGCCTGGGCTGTTATGGCAGTACATAAGAGGCGAGTGGATACCTTTATCCATGAAATAGTCTTCCAGGGCATCGAATAAGACCGGTCGGCTGGGCCAGGTGTAGCGCCTTTGGCGGTGCCTGAGCCGTTTCCATTGGACCAGGGCGGCTGGATTTCGGCCAAAGACGGTCTGTCTTGCCCGTTCGCACAAAAACATCTCGCAGACAATCGGCTTGATGCGCCACAGACAGCCGTTCTTGCCGAGGTAGACGCACTTACGGTCCCGGGTGGATCGATTGAGTGCATCGAGCAGGCTTTCCACCTCTTTTCGAGACGACATCAACACGTTGATTGCCACGTCCGCGAAAAAGGTCGTGATTCCCTCGCGACCGCAGCAGGCGCTTTGACGGCTCTCATAACACCGGACCGTGCATATCGCGGAAAAGTGCTCCTGCAAAAAGGCGTCGACATCCGCCCTGAAACCCAGATACGCTCGGATCCTTCCTTTCAGGGCCTTGACGGCCGACGGGCTCAGGGATCTTACGCAGTTGGCTACGGCTGTGATGGTATCACGCTGTTCGCGGTCATAATCGCTCATGGTCATCACCGGGGCCGGGTTTGTGGCCATGTTTTTTCTACACATGGTTCTTGATCTGCAATTCGACCGGGTCAGGATGCAGGTAATATTGTTGTCTTAGGTATGGCTCGTTATATTTGCACGCATAGTGATTGATCAGCGTGATCGGCACGATCAGGGGCACATCCCCACAGCGGTAGTATTGGATAGCCGCCAACAGTTCTTGTTTTTCATCCGCCAAGAGGGTCTTCTTGAAATATCGAAGCATGCGTTGAAGCACATTGGCATGCTTTTTTGTCGTGGTCTTGAGTCGAAGCGCGGCCAAGAGATGGCCCTGATAGGTGTCATAGAGGTCCTTTAGGGGTATGTCTTTTGCCTTGGCAACCAGCCTTCCCATTGCCCGATAGTGCTCGACACTGTGCGACATGATAAGCAATTTGTGTCTTGTGTGAAACGCCGCCAGCGAACCCCGAGCCCTTTGTTCTTTAAGGGAGGCCCGCCATCTTCTTAGGACAAATACCGCTTCAAGAAAGTTTTCCCGGAGCCTGGGATTTTGAAGCCGGCCTTCATCTTGAACCGGAATAAGGGGAAAATGATCCATGAAGGCCCGGGCGAAAAGGCCGACCCCTTTCTTGGCGCACCTGTTCTTTTCGGTAAAGATCTTGACGCCCTTTGTCCCGCAGCTGGGAGATCGGGCCTTGAAGATAAAACCGCACAGGCCTTCGTTCTCCGGGTCTCGGGCCCGTTTTCGGACCCACCTCAGCATGGAGGCGGTCAGGTCCTTTCGAGTTTTTTCTGTGACCAGGCGGGGGGCTTTGGGATCGCCTTCCAGGCGCATGGGTTCACGGGGGATGCCCAACCCAGCCTCCGCTTCCGGACAGACCGGCACATAGGCCACGTATTGTCCCAGGGTGTCGGTCAAAAAGTGGTCCTGCTTATGCCCGCCGTCGTAGCGGACCTTTCGGCCCACAAGGCAGGCGCTGATGCCGATTTTTACAGGAGTGTTCATAATGTTTAAAACGCGAGATCAGGAAAAAGGCCCGGTGCTTTTTTCCGGTCCGATTCCCGTGAAATCGGCGCAATCCGATCGAACGTATTGCGGCCAAACGGCTGGATGACACGGCAAAGCCATTCGTTTGTCAAGGTTAAGGTCAGTTTTCGGCGGAAAATCGGATGGTCAGTGATTTATAGTCCCTATTGTACGCGTTTCTTTGTTCCACGCCAAGAATCTCTGACAGAAACACGCGCCGGCAGCGCCGCCAAAAAAATCCGCCAAAAGATCCCACCACTCGGCAGACCTCAT
>JAFDGP010000048.1 GCA_019309245.1 Deltaproteobacteria bacterium
GGGGATGCCGATTTTACCGGATCTGCTTTGTTGGTGGGCGCTTGAAGTACAACAGTACGTCGGCACGCCCACCGCCTCGCATCTCCGGCAAACTCGGCAACCGGTGGATCCGGGCTGATTTTCCTGCGTTGACATTCTAAGAATGATACATTATCAAAAGCAGACGCAATGCGTAAACCCTCTTAAGAAACCCAACTCAAATCGCAGCACACGTATTGAGAACAATATGTTTTTTTGCAGCAAAAACTTAAAAAGATAATCACGAAAACACGAAAGATTGAAAGCACAAAAGAAAAAACATTGAGGCTTTCGTATTTTCTTCTTTTTGTGATAAATTTTTTTGGTTCCGATTCGTCCGAATTGGGAATTGAGGCCTTTCATTCCAGAGTTTCCTTCATAAATGAGTCCGGGGCGACGCCTCGGTATCAGGTTCTAACTTGGACGAGACGATACAGATGAAGCCTTCTCTCCTGTCAAAGCAGAACACAGCGATCCTGGTGATCGATCCCCAGGAAAAGCTCTTACCCCACGTCTTCGAGCCGAAACGGGTGGTACGCAATACCGTCTTGCTCATCAGGGCGGCTAAAATCGCAGGCCTGCCTTTGATCGTCACCACCCAATATCAGAAAGGGATCGGTCCGATTGTTCCGGGCATCAAACGAGAACTCTCCCGGGAGCTTGTCCTGGACAAGGTTGAATTCGGCTGCTTTGAGAATCCAGGCTTCGTTGACCACATGAAAACCCTGGATAGGGCGTTCCATACACTGGTCGTCTCGGGCATCGAAACCCATATCTGTGTGGCCCAAACCGTGCTGCAAGCGATGGAGCGGGGGTACCATGTTCACGTGGCATCGGATGCGGTTTCCTCGCGGACGAAATGGAACCGGAAGGTAGGCCTTGATCGGATGAGACAGGCAGGGGCCGTGATCAGCTCCACGGAAATGATTATCTTTGAACTGTTAAGAAGAAGTGATTGTGCTGAATTCAAAAAAATACTGCCGGACCTGAAGAAACCGGTTTAACGAACCTATGTGCCCCGAGGATCATCGCATCGGGAACATCCGCAGGTAAACAAACGAGATCACGAAATCAGTCATGAAGCTTGACCCAAACCCTTCCTTCCGAAAGGTTCCCGTCCCCTGGCACGGCTCGGACGCATTTTGTCTGGTGATCGCAATGATCATGGCGGTCGTGTTTGTCTTTGCCAGAATTGGATTGCGCCTCACCTGCGAAGTGGACGCCTATCATGACTACGCCTGGCTCCCCATTGTGCTCATGATATTGAGTGGTGGGATTCTGGTCGCAAACATTACACGTGTCTTGACCCGCATGATCAAACACCGTCCGGAGGAGGACGAATAACCGGACGGAATCGCCATTAATCTTTGTTGATCTGTGGATGGCCCGTCACACGAAATCGGGGATTTTTTCCACATGCTCCTGCGAGACATCCACTGCCGCGTACTGCCCGAGGGCCTCGATCGATACAATCACGCGTCCGCCTCCTTTGTACCGGACAAAGGTGCCGGTCACGCCCGCAAACGGACCTTCCACCACCATGACACGATCCCCTTTCCTGAATCGCGTTCCAGTCATGACCTCGTTGTCCCCGGCCACCATAATCCTCAACGATTCCACGGAGTCGTCCGGGACTGGGATCGGACCGTCTTTGTTTCCGACCAAGCGCACGACCCCGACGGTTTTAACGATTTCCAGCCGTTCATAGACGTTCAGATCGCTCTTGACAAAAACATAACCGGGGAAAAGGGGAATCCTGATCTTCTTGCGCCGATCTCGGCGCTTGCTCATGACGGTAATCTTCGGCAAAAAGGTTTCCAGGGACTTGCCCTCCAGGCCATCAAAAACCACCTGCTCAAAGCGGCTCCGCGTATGCAATACATACCATGCTCGCGTTTTCTCAAGGGTCCCTGTCATCTTCTCACTTCCCTCCACAGACAAAATACGCATGGCGCACGTCATCCTTTAGAATACCACTTCTCATTGTAACCCGGCCTGTAGCGGCCCAAGTCATACTTGCCCAAACCGTGCAGACTGATCACGAACATGTATTCTCGTTCATTGACCGCACGATCATGGGTATACTGGACATAAAACGACCAGCACTGGGGCGCATACTTGACCCCGAGGATAGACCGCAACACCTTGCTATCCTTAAAATTATGCTCTTGCTCCCAGTAAACCGAAAACGTAGGCACGACATTGACAAAGACCTTTGCCAACAGGTCTGAGCTATCATCCTTGACATATCGATAGGTCGCAGAAACCCAGTCCCCTCTCCGGTCCTTCAGAGCCAAATCGGCAATGACGTCGTAATGATATTCACCGTCATAAGGCGACCAAGCGGCGTTCGCCACCAGTTTCACGTCATGGTTATAAAATGGGATAAGCTCTAGCCTGGCGGAGACATCAGAAAACGGCTTCCTCTTTTCGCCGGAAGGCGGCACCCGCCGGGCGGCCAGGATGTTATAGCTCTGGCTGAGTGTCATCCGGCAAAACTCATGGTAAGTGTATTGGGGCACAAAGGTGGTCTCATCCGGAGCCGCATCCCCGCCCTCGCCGGGGGTATCGCTCGCCCAAGCTTCCCACGCGTCGGCCTCAAGCTGCGCCGCTTCTTCAGGGTCCGCCCCGGGAACTCTCCTTGCGGTCAGCGTGCTGGTAACGGAATAGGATACCAAGTTGGTTTCGCTCACGGCCGCCACAAAATCCGGCAAATCCGTCTGTTCTACACGGGGAAGATAAGAATAGACCACCTGAGGCCTGATCGCATGTCTAACCTTGTCTACCGTCTTCCATCCCACATCAAATACCCGGGCAATTTCCGTAGACAGGTCTGCCTTGAAGTCAAACAGCTCCCGCGCCTCCAGTTGGTCCTCCTTGCCGTCCACAGAGGGACCATAGGCCTCGACCTGCCAGAGGGTTTCCCGAACACCCAGAGACGGCTCAAAGTCCAGACAACCGTAAAGCGTCATCGGATAATAGAGCCTCGGCGAGACATCCGCCGTGTAACCCCGGGTTCCCACATCCCGCCAGTAGTGGTAAAATGAGCTATCCAGATCAAAATACCATGAGGTCTCACCAATCTGCTGCTTGGCACCTGAAAAGGTGACGGCCGGCAGGCTTTGCTGGGTTGTATCATCCAGGTGGTCTTTGCGTACCACCACGTTGTCATACCATTTCAGACCCATGTTTAAACTAAACCGGTCCCATGTTCTGTTCACGTTGAACTGGTTGAGTCGGACCGTATCCGTTTCATCGTCAAGCTCCCGTCCGAATTCCTTGGTAAAATAGGCGTCGGTGTATTCGTATCCTGAATAGGTGGTGTTGAACTCCCGCAGGTAGTCCTGGTCGCTGACTACGTCCAGATCCAGCTTGGCCTTAAATGCAGAGGCAAGATCCCAATCCGCTTTCATCCGGAACCACCAGCGCTTTCTGTTCATCCGGTCAACGCTATCTTCGCGGAACCCTTCATAGTGATAGCCCCCCTCACCGGTAGGCATGCTTCCGTCGTCAATCTGGGCATCATAAAGAAAATCATACATGGCCGTACCTTTTGTACCTTTTGACAACGCATACCGATATTCAATGCCATGTTTCCATCCCCGGTGGGCCATATAGTGCTCGGAAAACGTGGCGTCACTGCTTTGGTTGATCGCCCAGAAAAAAGGTTGGATGAATTCCGTGCCGTTCATGTTGGAATATAGAATTAAGGGAACCAAAAATCCGGTCTGGCGTTTGGTCTTGGCGGGAAAGACCAAGTACGGCACATAGAGCACGGGAATGGACTTTGCCCGCAGGGCCGCGTGCTTGACCGTACCATAACCCTCCAAGGTCACCTTCAGGTCCTTGCCGGTCACCTCCCAAGCCGGAGAATCCCCATCACAACTCGTAAAGCTGCCGTGCCCCTTCACATAGTAAGAGGCGCGGCCTGTCTTGCGGATTTCATTGCCTCTCACATAGAAATGGTTCTTCTCGATAAACAGCGTTCCGCTGTAAACAACTCCTGTTTGCTCTCTGAGGTTGAACTCCAACCGTGTCCCCGTCAGCCAATCCTTACCCGAATAAAACCGCACGTGCCCCCACGCCTTGGCATCTTTGGTCTCCTGATTGAAATCCACGGCATCTGCATAAAGGGCTTCCTCCCCGCTCACAATCGATGTATTGCCACGCCCCCGATACGTCTTGGTCATATCATCATAGGTCAAAAGATCCGCTCTGATTCGGAAGGTGCGGTCCTTGGTGTGAGAGGGCCCAAACAGGCCGCCGTTTGCAGACACGGGCCAAAGGCCCACTACAAGAACAATGAAAAAAAAATAGGCCGGGCGAGACATGGGATTTTTCTATAACACAAAACGCGTTGAGGGCGTAGGAAGAAATCAGGGATGATACGCCTGTGGTCTTTTGCGGGCGCACCACAAAAAAACCCGGCTCCTGGAGCCGGGCCTAAAGAAACGAGCAAGGCTTAGTGTGAATACTTGGCGCGCTTGGCTTGCGCAATGCGCTGCCTCCTTTCGCTTTCACGGCGTTTCCGGCGACGGTACTGGCTGGGTTTTTCATAACTTTTTTTTAACTTCAGTCGCCGGAAAAGGCCATCATTTTGAATCTTTTTTTTCAATACCTTCATGGCCCTTTCAAGGTCGTTATCAACGACCTTGACCTCTAAGCTACTGAATTCCCTCAAAAGCATCTCCCCTTTCTTGTCATTTCAGGCCCTCGGACAAGGGGCGGAAGACCCTGTACTCAAGCACGTGTGGATCAAAACGCACTTTTGTTCACCCCCACCGGCGGGCGTCTGTAGGGTATCATCCGAGTATAAACATGTCAACCATGGATTTTAAACCCTGAAAAATAGGCAG
Source organism: Deltaproteobacteria bacterium (assembly GCA_019309245.1). Taxonomy (GTDB): domain Bacteria; phylum Desulfobacterota; class Desulfobacteria; order Desulfobacterales. Next base: position 4,875 of record JAFDGP010000048.1, read on the forward strand.
GCCTCCGAAAAGGAAGAATAGCATCGGGACATAAGTGCGTTATATGAGATCGGGGGTATAACCAGTGCATTGGCCGGGGCTAATCTCGATTGTTTTCGAGCCGTAGATCGATGGAGGGATAGACGGTTGACCTAAGCCCAGTCATCCACCAAGGACGTCTTAGGCGTCGACAATGTCTTTTTCTCAATGGCGGGGGCGGGCCCTGGCTGATCTTCATGCACCTGCTTTGGCCTAATCGCTGGCATCCGGTCATCCATGACGAACCTGGTACCGACATCCGGGTCAAACATTTTTGGGAAATCGGACTTCGACGGCTCTTTTTTTATTGTCACGGCCTGTTGACGCCCAACGTAAATCGACCGCCGTTTTTGCTCCCTTGTACTCTCAAGCCTGTTTTGGCGCACATGGGCATAGGGCTGACGGCCGTCTTCCGGTCTGCGAAATCGCCCGGCCTGATCCTGTCGGATGGACATGTCATATGATAGGTGAATCATCCGTCCAAGCTCAAACAAAAAACCCATCTCCGAAAGGGGATGGGCTTGACACCATGGAACCCCGGGGCAGCCCCGCTACCCATCATGATTCGGGCCGGAGGCTTTGCGTCCCACCCTTTCGAGAGGTTTGCCCTGTTTCCACTGTTCCGAATTTTCTTATCGGCATCAACGGCAAAAAGCTGAAATGGTATTTTGCGTGGCCGCCCAAGGAATCTATCAAAAAAACCCCCGAACCGGTGAGCCGAGGTCGGGGGGTTTAAAAATCAGGCCAGCCTTACAAAACACAAGAATGAGCCCTGGACAAAGGCTTAGTGCCCTTCCTCAGCTTCATGGGCACTGGATGCAGCTTTTCGGGGGTGGCACTCCCCGCAGGTAATGGGACCGACCTTCTTGGTTTGATGGCAGGATTTACACAGGTCATGATAGGCCTTCATCAAGGGCCTGGTGGGGTACCCCTTCTTGACATTGTGGCAGTCCGAACAGCGCGAGTCTTCGCTGGATTCATCTTCTACCTTCTCGCCGTTTTTATAGACATGGTGGCAGACATTGCAGTCTTCAATCTCGGCCTTTTCATTGTGCGCCTCATGGACAAAAACGGCCGGCGGCCTCTGCCCCTTGCCAAAAGCCTCATCTTTTAATGAGGTTATGTCTTCTTGTGAATAGGCTGGTATTGACGAAGAAACCATAACCCATGCCAGGGCCGTCATGCCGATGAGCAACCCGATTCTAAGTCTTTTCATCCCCACATTACCCCCTTTGATGAAGGAATTCAATGCGTCTTTCTTTCCTGTAAATTCTTACACCATAATACGGTCCTATACCGCACCAGGTTTTTCCATGACTTCATATAAAATATCAGAAATGAACTTGACATGAACACCAAGCTTATAATGGCTCACGATATCTTCAAGACCACTGTGGCAATTATGGCACGGAGAAATACATACTTTTGCGCCGGTTGCCGCTATCTGTTCCGCCTTTACTCTGTTACCTAACATCCGGGTCATTTTGAAGGGCGGGCCGCAGTTGATGACACCACCGCCGGCACAGCAACAGTAATTATGCTCGCGGTTCGGTTCCATCTCCCTAAAATCGGCGCACATCTCATTGACCACATAGCGGGCCATCTCATAAAGACCTCTTCCTCTCATGACATTGCAGGGATCATGTAATGTCACCGATTCTTCATATTTTTTTGCAATCTTAATCTTACCGCTCTTGAGCAGATTATAATAAAATTCGATGGCATGCTCCACATAAACTGGATGCATCTTCCATGCGAGCCATCGGTTCCCACGATCATATATCGAGCGAAAGGCATGACCACACTCTCCCATGACGATCTTTTTAACTCTGAGTCTTCGCGCCGTCTCGAAATGAACTCTTTTCACGCGGCCCATAATTTCATTGTCACAGGTATACATGGCCATATCACTGTTATCCCAGCCCGGAGTCGCCGGCATAGTCCAGTTCAAGCCGGCAGTTTCAAATATGACAGCCGCCTGATATAGCAGTTGGGCGAGAAACTTGGGCTCCGGACCAATGACCGAATACATGATGTCGGCCCCCTCTTTTTCCAAAGGAATACGCAGAGTTGGAATCTCCTCCTGAGCATCCTCTTCCTGCCATTGCAAGGTATCCGGCCATTCATCATTCTTCACCCACATTTGATTCATTGTAACCGCATGACTGTGAGCAGTATCCTGGATGTAAAGAGGAGTAATACCAAGAAAATGGCAAATACGTCTAACAACTGACATAATGTAGGCGATATCAATCCCAAATGGGCAGTACATGGCACAACGCATGCATACATTACACTGGGTCGAGGCAATCTGCGATGCCCTTTTCATGAATGTTGGTGAAACACGGCCCTTCTTTTTTATCATTTCCCACATGGTCTGTTTCACCTTGGCGACAGGGGCGTAGGTCGGGTCTTTGTCATGAGAAAGATAGTAATGGCAAGCGTCAGAGCACAGTCCGCAGTGGACGCAAGTGTCAACATAAACCTTGAGTCGAGCGCCGGTCTCACCCTCCAGCACCTTGTTGATAACCTTTTCTATTTTTTCAGGCGTTAGTTTTTTTGTGCCTTCGTCTAAGCCTGCGTCTTCCCAAACCTCATTAAAATATATTCCATCTATTACTTGACCTTCAGCCATAATAAATCCTCCCTGCACAAATTAGACAAAAGCGTCAACAGCATTGGCTACCAATCCCTCGCATGTCGTACGCTGCCAAACTCAGACCCCATATATGCCCTCGTAAACGGCGAATAAATCATATGGGCCAATCGTGTAAACGGAATGGCCACAAGCATGACTTCACCTGCAAGTATATGAAGAATTAGCCAGAATTTGTAACCCAGCCACTGGTGGTAGGCAAGAAAACCTGTAATAAAAGGTGCAGCTACAATCGCGAGAATAACGAAATCAGAAGCAAAAGTAACAAACTTCACCTCAGGTTGTGTCAGTCTGCGCCACAAAAAGTATATGCAACCGCCGATAACAATCAACGTCATAATGTCGGCCACACCTTCCGGCAAGGTCCACCAACTGATACCAAAGGACTCATCCCACAAAAGAACGTGGGCCAAAAGCAGGATGGGGGCTGCAAGAAGACAAATATGGAAGGCAAAGGTAACAATCGTAAAGATCGGCCGCTGGCGCGAATTTCTATTGGCAAAGGGAATAATCCAGTGGAAAATGGACCGCAGGCCATAGAATAGGCTGAAGTAGTCAAAAACGACATTGTCTTTCTTTCTCGCAATCACCAGCATAGCGATAAGCCGATACAAGGTACCACCCACAAAAAGTATGAAGGCCACCCACGCAAGGGGACCACGAACAAAATTATAAAGACCGTGCATCTTTTCCTCCTCCCCTAACCTGTCAACTCGGTTGTCGGCAAAACACGACGAATATATCTGCCGCCTTCAATGGAACGAATAAGGACTTTACTTCCGTCGGGGCTAAACACCGGGTCCCACACCTGCTCGCACTCTTGCTTCCAGGGCTTGCCGTTCATCACAATGGTCTGCCGGCCCTGCTTCTCCGCTCTGATTGCAACGTTCTGGCTATCTGGACTGAAAACTGGTTGCCAAAGCATATCATAAGTACCGTTCCACACCGTATCGTCTACAATCACGGAATAGTCATAATCATTTTTCCCAACGGCAGCCAATCTTCTCCCGTCCGGACTGAAAACCATATCTGAGACCATGTCATCAAAAATGGAATGCCAGGCCTCACCGTCTATCGCGACAGTCCACTTGCCGTATTTTGGAGCTACAACAGCGGCCACTCTCGACGCATCCGGGCTGAATATCTGTTGCCAACACTGAACAAAGGAACGATTCCACATGGTCTTTCCATCCTGAGCCAGTGTCCAAGATGCGCCAACCTTCACTGGAGCAACCACAGCCCCGGTCTTTGGGTTAAATATGGGTTCCCAAACGCAGGAATAGATCTCTGACCAAGGGACGCCATCCACTACAATTGTATAATCGTACAACGTCATCCGGGCTTCAGCAGCCAGACGCTTGCCATCCGGGCTAAAGGCTTTGTTCCAAACATTGACAAAGGTCTTATCCCATGCCTTGCCGTCTACCGCCGCAGTAAAGATACCGGACTGAAATTTAAAAATGTCACCTTCATCCATGGGTTCTGTTTGAACAGACCCGGCCGTATGTTGGCCGTCAGAGCTAATGGCAAAATTGGTCATATTGCTATAAAGGTTCTCCCAGGGCTCTCCATTTATAGCCGCACCATACATGCCGTCCTGTTGGATAAAGGCACAGACATTCTTTCCATCCTCGCTGAATTTGACTTCCATTACATAACCGAAGGACTGATCCCAGGCCTGTCCGTCAACGGCAACTGTCCATTCCATCTCCGATGAAACGATACAGCTAAGCCGGCCATCAGGCCCGTATCGAAGGTACCAGCATTTATCAAAGGTATTTTCCCAGGCCTCACCGTTCACACAGACACTGAACTCAGCCTCCCCTGTCTTGACAATAGCGGCCACCTTTTCTCCATCAGGACTGGCCTGAAACTCTTCAACCCATTCGAACTTGTCTTTCCATCCGTTTGTATCGGAAACAGTCTTTTCCTGGGTGTCCCAGTCCCAGCTTTCCATGTTAACCATTGTTCCCTCCTATGCCAAAGTATGGGCGCTCGTGTTCTCCCGGCGCGTCTGGCTGATCTCCACGCGACCCCGGGCATTGCCTCATCTTGAAAATCATTCTCTATCCTACTGAAATAGTAGAAAATACGCGCTATTGCCAATAGGTTTCCCATAGCAGCGCAGTGCACCAATGTCAACAGAAATGTGGCGCCCCTCTCAGCATATTAAAAATGTCAACAATGGATTTCCGAGCGGATTTCAGGGATTTCCTGATGGAAACTTGACAACTTGACCGGCGGGGGTTTGGGAGTCTGTACTAATAGGCGTGCTCAAAACGATTGCCGACCTACTGGCATGGCAGCCCTCCAATATGGGAAAAAAGTATGTTGATCGAAGACTTAGTGTTCCCCCTCCGCTTCATGGGCGCCTGATGCGCCCTTTCGCGGGTGGCACTCCCCGCAGGTGATCGGACCGGCCTTTTTGGCCTTATGACAGCCTTTGCACAGATCATGATAGGCCTTCATCAAGGGCCTCGTGGGGTACCCCTTCTTCATGTTGTGGCAGTCCGAACACCGGGAATCTTCGCTGGATTCATCTTCCACATTCTTACCGTTTCTATAGACATGGTGGCAGACATTGCAGTCTTCAATCTCCGCCTTCTCATTGTGTGCTTCATGCACGAAAACGGCCGGAGGTCTCTGGCCCTTGCCGAAAGCCTCGTCTTTTAGTGAGGTTATGTCTTCCTGTGAATACGCGGGTATTGACGAAGAAACCACAACCCATGCCACGGCCGTTACGCCGAGGAACAACCCGGTTCTAAGTCTTTTCATCCCCACATTACCCCTTTCTGTCAAAAAATGATTTCGCGTCGCCAAGGCCGCTTTCGGCAATCGACTACGCGGCTTTCGACTTCTCCATGCATTCATAGATAATGTCACCCAGAAATTTCAGCTTCATCCCCAACTTGAAATGATGAATAATATCTTCAATGCCCCCATGGCAGTTATGACAGGGAGAAATGACGGTCTTGACCCCGGTTGCGGCCAGTTGCTCCGCCTTGACCCGGTTGCCCAGCACGCGCTTCTTTTTCCAGGGAGGACCACAGTTGATCACACCGCCCCCCGCACAACAACAATAATTGTGATCCCGGTTGGGCTCCATCTCAACGACCTCCTTGCAAAAAGCCTTTGCCACATATCGCAGATGCTCGTGCAAGCCCATCCCGCGCACAATGTTGCACGGATCCTGGATTGTAACGGCTTCGTCGAATTTCTTAGCAACCCTTATCTTGCCATCCTTGAGCAGTTCCGCAAAAAATTGTGCCGCATGGATCACCGGGACAGGCATCTGCTTCCACCCCAGCCAGCGGTTCCCAACATCGTAAACAGACCGATACGCGTGTCCACACTCACCCATCACGATTTTGTTGACCCGAAGTCTCTGGGCGGCCTCGAAGTGGTCCCTTTTGAGCCGTCCCATTATTTCAAACTCACCGGTAAACATCGGCATATCACTGTTGTCCCAGCCGGTTGTGGCCGGCATGGTCCAGTTCAACCCGGCTTCATTGAATATGACCGCCGCCTGATAAATCAACTGAGCGCGGAACTTCGGCTCCGGACCGATGATAGAGTACATGAAGTCCGCCCCCTCTTTCTCAAGGGGAATTCGCAGCCTCGGGATTTCTTCCTGGGCCTCTTCTTCTTGCCACTGCAAGCTGTCTATCCATTCATCTTCCTTCACCCACATCTGGTTCATGGTGGCAGAATGTTACCCCTAACCGGTGGCAGATTCGCCTGATTAACACCATCATGTAGGCAATATCAATGCCCATGGGACAAAAATGCACACACCGCCTGCACAGATTGCATTCCGTAGACGCGATCTCGGAGGCCCGCCTGATAAATTCAGGGCTGACCTTGCCTTTCCTATTCAGGATAACCCACATGGTCTGCTTGACCTTACCGGCCGGGGAGAAGGTCGGGTCTTTGTCAAACGATTGGTACCAGTGGCAGGCCTCTGCGCAAAGGCCACAGTGCACACAGGTTTCCACGTACGAGCGGAGGCGCGCGCCACCGGCAGCCGCTAAGACGCCGTTGATAACCCTTTCTATTCTTTCAGGGGTAAGCCTGGCAGCCCCATCGTCCAAGCCCACATCTTGGATCTTCTCTGCAGGTTCAGCCATTTCGAATCCTCCCTCACAATTTGGTTCACAGTTACTTCAAACATGCTCGCTAGAAAACCAGGCACATTTAAGCAGCCCGCATCATGGAAACAAGGGCCACGCGCGCACAATCAATAGTCCCGGACATGCCGCACGGCGCCGAATTCCGACCCGATATAGGCCCGGTTTAAGGGAAAAAACAGCATATGGCGCAGCCGGGTAAACGGGATGCATACCAGCCAGAGCTCCCCTGCAAGAATGTGCAGCACAAGCCAAAATTTATAGCCGAGCCACTGATGGTACGCCAGAAAACCCGTTACGAACGGTGCAACGACCACCGCCAAAATTGCATAGTCTGAAGCGGTGGTGACAAACTTGACCTCGGCCTGGGTCAGCCTCCTCCACAGAAAGTAGCCGCAGCACGCCACCACAACCAGGCTCAAGACGTCTGCAGTCCCCTCCGGCAGAGTCCACCAACTGATACTAAAAGATTCATCCCAGAGCACCACATGGGCCAACAGGAAAATCGGCACTGCAAGCAAACAGATATGAAAAACAAAGGTCACGATCGTAAAGATAGGGCGCTGCCGGGAATTGATGTTGGCAAAAGGAACAATCCAGTGAACGATTGACCGGATGGCATAGTACAGGCTCGTGTATTCGTAGACCCAAATATCCTTCTCCCTGGCCACCCTCAATGTGGAAATGACCTTGTACAGACTGCCGATTACAAAAACCGCAAAAGCCAGCCATGCCAGTGGACCACGGACAAAATTATAAATCGTGTGCATATCTTTTTCCCCCTCCCACCTAGCCGGTAACCTCACTCACCGGTATGACACGACGATAGTACTTCCCGCCCTCTATCGACCGAATCAAAACCTTGCTGCCCCCGTCAGGACTGAAGACCGGATCCCATACTGCTTCGCACCGCTGCTTCCAGGGCGTGCCATTGATGACGACCGTATAAGCACCACCCTTTACCACCTTGGCCCCAACGTGATGACCGTCCGGACTAAACACCGGTTTCCAGACCATGTCATAGGCCTCCGCCCATGGCCGGTCATCCACGACAACAGTCCACCGGCCGTCCTCTTTGCCCTGGGCGGCGATCCGGGTACCGTCCGGACTAAAGAGAGCATCTGCAACCATCTCGCCGAACGTGGTGGCCCAGGGCTGCCCATCTACAGCAATCGTCCACCGGCCGTATTTCGGCGCCACAATAGCGGCCAGTTTTGAGCCATCCGCATTGAACATCTGGTGCCAGCACTGAACAAATCTCCGGTCCCACAAAGGCGTTCCATCCTGGGCGATAGTCCATTTCCCTCCGGTCATCACCGGCGCAACAACCGCTCC
>JAFDGP010000444.1 GCA_019309245.1 Deltaproteobacteria bacterium
CTGAGCCCGGACGACAGGGTTCTGGAAATCGGAACCGGGTCCGGATACCAGACCGCAGTTCTGGCTGAACTGGCGTACAGGGTATACACCATCGAACGGATTCGACCGCTCTATATTGCAACGCGAAAGCTTTTGAGCCAACTTCACTATCACAACATCGTGGCCAGGTGTTCCGACGGTACCCATGGATGGCAAGAAGAGGCCCCGTTCGACGGAATCATTGTCACAGCGGGCGCCCCGGAGGTCCCGCAAGTGCTCGTGGATCAGCTCAAAGAAGGGGGGCGTCTGGTGGTTCCGGTGGGTGACCGGCATTGTCAGCGTCTTCTTAAAATCGTCAAGGACCCGGATGGAATCCGGGAAACCAACCTGGGAGGGTGTCGTTTCGTAAAGCTGATCGGCAATCATGGCTGGAGGGACGAGTAGACGATGCTGAGAAGGCTTTACGCCTGGGTCTTGCACTGGGCCGAAACCCCGTATGGGGTCTGGGCTCTGTTTGCTCTGGCCTTTTGTGAGTCGTCTTTCTTTCCGATTCCCCCCGATGTGCTCCTGTTGGCCCTTTGCGTGGCGATTCCCAAAAAATCTTTCAAGTATGCCTTGGTGTGTTCCCTGGGGTCGCTTCTGGGAGGGTGTTTCGGCTACTACATCGGCTGGCAATTCATGGCCACGCTGGGCAAAGGCATTATTCGGTTTTATGGACTGCAGGACCGCTATGAGGCCATCCAGCACCTTTATAGAACATACGACGCCTGGGCGGTAGGCATTGCGGGGCTGACCCCGATTCCATACAAGGTATTTACCATTACCGCAGGGGCCTTCCGGATCAACTTTGCGGTATTTGTGATCGCTTCTGCGGTCTCAAGGGCCGCCCGGTTTTTTGCCGTCGGGGGTCTTATTTACGTATTCGGGGCTCGCATCCAGGCATTCATCGATCGATATTTCAATGCCCTGGCCGTGGCTTTTGTGGTATTGTTAGTTGTGGGATTCATCGTAATCAAGACCGTATTTTAATATCGGATTTCGACTAGGAAACGGCCGTTATGAACACCGGATGGAAATGGGCTTTGGTACTGATGATGCTCGGGTGGCCGAACTGGGCACACGCGGAATTTTACAAGTATGTGGACAAAGATGGCCATGTGCAATTCACGGACAACCTGGCCAATGTCCCGGCGGATCAGCGCAAGCAGGTCGAGGCCTACGAGGAGACCTTTCAACAGCTCCAAACCGCCCAACCCGACTCCTCTCAAACAGCTGCCCAGGAAGCCGCAAACCAAGAGGATGCCGGAACATCCCGGTCCGAAGGCCGCGACGAGGAGACAGGCACCGGCGGCAAGGCCTTGGGGACGACGGTCCAGCAGCTCAAAGATGAGGCCACTGCTCTGAAACAGGAATACAAGGATCTGGAGAAAGAACAACAGGCCCTTGAGGCCAGGGCGAAAAAGCGCCTCCCCAGGGACGAACGAATCGCGCTGGACAAACGCATCGCGGACTTTAACGCCCGCCTCAAGGATTACCGGCGCAGGCTGGACGCCCACAACAAGGCTGTCCAGGCACACAATGCCCGTATCGGCCAGCCCGCACCCACGGCATCGCCTTGACCCGCCCAACGCGTGTTCAGGTCCCACCGGGCGTACAACGACAAAAGGCTAACCGTTGCCCAACGGTTAGCCTCAAACAGGAGGAAAGCGAATGAAGAAATCTTTCTTCTCTCCGCTGTCAATCACTGGTCCCGCAACAATGGTGCCAACACAGTTGACATGGTCCTAAATTTTTTTCAGCCCGGTAAGCATTCGTTAAACAGACACTGACAACTCCTTGTTTTAACATATATTCTTCGCCGCCCTTTTTCCAAAAGACTTTCGGAATTCCAAAATCATTTCCGTCACGGCAGGACCCGCCGGCACTCCCTGCACGGAAAGATTTGTACAAATTTTTGTACACCTCCCTTGCGAATTAGCATGAACCTGTTGATTTTTCACAAAATTTCCTCATGCTGACTTTTTGAACACAGGAGCCGATCAGGCCCGATAAT
>JAFDGP010000049.1:0-11225 GCA_019309245.1 Deltaproteobacteria bacterium
ACGGCCTCATAAAGAATCTTTCCCAGGGCATAAACATCCGCCCGGGGGTCTGTTCTTTTGAGATCAAAGAACTGTTCTGGAGACATGTAGGGTGGTGTTCCCTTTGCGTCGATGGATTGGGTTACAGGCTTGAGTTTGCAAGATCGAGCTAATCCAAAATCTGCTATTTTGGGAATGCCGTTGTCGAGAAGTACATTTTCAGGCTTTAGGTCACGATGGATAATCCCGAGATCGTGCATTGCCTCGACACCGCCAAGCACAGGGAAAAACAGATGAATGAGCCAATCCTTTGTCAGGTCTTCTTGCGGGTAAAATCCCTCTTCTGACATGGTTTCCCGAAGCGTGCCGCCAGGAACGTATTCCATGGCGATATATTCCACCGGCGCCGCATCATCCCCTTTCAGTTGAACAGATCCATAGTCATATATCTGCAAGATATTTGGATGACGAACGTGAGCCATGGCTTGTACTTCGTTTCGGAATCGCAGAATGCCCGTCTCCCTTACTTTTTCGTCATCTTCACAGGCTTCCAGCCATGTTGTGGAAATAACCTTAATGACAACATCACGCTTCAGGTTAACCTGATGTGCTCGATAAACCTCTCCCATTCCTCCCTTTGCAATAAACTCAAGGATGACCCATTTCTCGTCGAGGACTGTTCCTACCTCAAGCGTATAATTAGGTTTGTAATTCGTATCATTAGTCCCGGCCATAACCTCTTCCTCATTGTGCTCACAGGATTGGGACCATTGTGTGGAAAGAGCTTTCGGATTTTCGTGTAGGACTATATCGTGAAGCGACTCGTGGCACAACACAAAACGGCACGGTGTTTTACAGGATCGATGTTGTAAATGCTAACGTTGCAAAAGCCGAGGGTGCCGTAGATGCAAGGCGTCAAGGGTGAGGCTGTCCGCCTCAGGCGGACAGCAGATGCGGTATCCTCGGCTTTCCCAAAGGGTAAACAACATAGCCGTTTTGTAGAGTTTTCTGGATAGCACTTACGGTGAACTCCAGCAAAATGCTCAAACTCACCGCAATGACGGTTAAATATTGCTTTTGAGGACTGTCGGCCATGTTGTTTATGCAACATTAGCAGCTGATACCGAGACTTCGCCTGGGACTCATTTATGAAAGAAACTCTGGAATGAGAGGTCTTCATTTCCAATCCGGACGAACCGGAACTAAAAAGAAAAAAATTTATCACGAAGGCACGAAAACACGAAAGTCTCAATGTCTTTTATTTCGTGCTTTCAATCTTTCGTGTTTTGCGCCCTTCGGGCTTGAGAACAGCACGTGGTTATCTTTTAAAGTTTTTTGTCCCAAAATTTGAATCAAGTTTCTTAAGAGGGTAAAGGCGACCGGCGGGGGCGCAGTTCGGAGGGCGATATGATGGGATCTCTCATCGTCTACAAGGTGAGGGGTGCAGGAAAAGAAATATCTATGGACTGAAGCCATCCGACAAGACATCTTTCATCTTCATGTACTCTTGGCTACTAATCTCGCCCCTAGCATACCGTGTTTTCAGAATTTCAAGAGAGTCGGCACGGATCACATTGATTCTGGACCGGCAGGTCCTTATAGTACGGAAGAGTCTTGCCGCCACATACACAATGGCGGACAGGATCAATATCCATACCAGGGCAAAAACAATACCCCCTGGAAAGAAACTGGTAAAGCGGCTAAAATGTAACAATGTGCACCATGTCCACATGCTATACTTCCTCATGTTGACTGCGGGGGCACGGAGGTGCTTCCCCGCAGTCTGCCTGTCACACGCTACCAGCAACCCCAGCCGCAGTAACCGTGAGCGTAACCGGGGGCAGCGGGACCGGGCCCCCCGCCCCAGCATGGTACGGCAGCGCCTGATGCTCGGGCTTTGGCACGAAGCTGGCCTTGAATTTCCGCAATCTCTTTTGAGAGTTTTCCAGCCTGTTTTGGATCAGGCTTGGGTTGCGCGAGCAATGCGTCATACTCCCCCTGCTTGGCGGCCAGTTTCTCTCTCAGTTTTTCTGTATCTTTGAGGAAACTCTGGTTGGCCTGGCTTGGAATGATTCCGCAATAATACCCGGCTTGGGATCCCCTCATGTGGCCTCCCCGATAGCCGTCCCACCAGCATGCCGAGGCTTGAGACGTCGCCACGCCTGCCAAAAGGACTGTAGTCAAAATAACCATGAAATTTTTCATTTTAGCCTCCTTGTTGTTTTGGTTTGCTTCCAACATTGACGCCGACGTTTATCTTGTCCATCGGCAAGGAACATGCCAGAAACAGGGGCAGTGTTATATCCATCTGAATTTCCAAGATGAAAACGACGGTTATGGCGTTTTACATCCGGTCCGGGCTCTTTGGACCAAGGGCTCTGTGGGTATTTTGTAAACAGAGGTTCCTCCAGGACCAAGGCAATCTGTTTACAAAATACCCACTATGGCCTATGTTTGGGTCAGAACCCCGCAGAAAAAGGCCCAAAGCCGACGCTCGTCCGTGCATTGCACGGATACCAACCATTGAGGCCTGTATGAATACCGAACAAAAAACAAGAATACCGGCTGCGAATTACTATATGCCGTCTTGGATGATCGTGGGGACCGCTGTGATCCTTCTGGTCGTCGTGGTGGTTCTGGCCGTTCGCAACATTCACCGGGAAAAGCATTACATGTCCCAGATCCTCAGTGAAAAAGGCGCAGCTCTGATCAAGGCCTTTGAGGCCGGGGCACGCACCGGCATGATGGCCACGATGTGGGGCGGCAGCCAGGTCCAGACCCTGCTGGAAGAAACAGCCCGTCAGCCAGGAATTTTGTATCTGGTAGTAACCGACGACAAAGGCCTGATCCTGGCTCACAGCGACAAGAGTCAAGTCGGAAATCGTTTCATGGATACATCCACGCTTGCAACGCTCCGTGCCGCGACCACGGTACAATGGCGGTTGAGAGCCCTTCGACCAGGACAGCGCGCTTTTGAAGTGTACCGTCTTTTTCGACCCCTGGGCACTCGTGGCGCTTTTCGAGGCGGCACGACCCCCGGGAGGTGGTGCCCCTCCCCCGGCAGGATGCCCCGGAAACAGGATTGGTGTTTCCCTGAGAATCCTTCCACTGAGCGCCGAGTGATTTTTGTGGGACTGGATGTCGCGCCTTTTGAGGCAGCCCGGCGGGAAGATATCCGGAATACCGTCTTGATCTCGGTGGTCCTGGTGGTTTTGGGACTCGGGGGCTTTTGGTCCATGTTCCTGGCGCAGCGATATCGTACCACGAAGGGTTTGCTGCAAGATACCAGCGCGTTCACCGAAGAGGTAGTCACCCATCTTCCCGTGGGTTTGATCGCCACCGGGCGTGACGGCAGGATTGCGGTTTTCAACGAAACGGCGGAGGTCCTGACCGGCCTTTGTTTTAAGGACTGTCACGGCCATGAGCCGGCCCAGATCCTGCCTTCCTTGTGGATGTCCATTCAGGAACAAGTCCGCAAAGGAATCCCGGTCATCGAAAAAGAGATGTCCTGTCGGTTTTCCGGTGAAAAACCCGTCCCCGTGAGCGTCAGTGCTTCCAGAATAGTCAACGAAGAGGGCGATTTCGTCGGCGATGTGATCATCCTTCGGGATCTGGGCGAGGTACGGTCCCTTCAGGAAGAGATCCGCCGGCAGGAAAAGCTGGCTGCGCTGGGCCATCTTGCCGCAGGGGTCGCTCATGAGATCAGAAACCCGCTGAGTTCGATCAAGGGACTGGCGACCTATTTCGGGCAGAAGTTCGAAGCCGGAACCCCGGACCGGGAGTCGGCCCGGGTCATGGTTCAGGAGGTGGATCGGCTCAACAGAGCGGTCAGCGAGCTTCTGGAGTTCGCCCGACCGCCGGGTGTGAATCCACGGGCGACGGATGTCAAGAAGTTGTTGCAGCATTCTTTACTGCTTGTCCAACAAGACGCCATGGCCCGGAATATCAAGCTGGACTTATCCGTGTCCGATGAGACGGCTCAAGTATGCGTTGACCCTGAACGTTTTTCTCAGGCACTTCTTAATCTTTACCTGAATGCGATTCATGCCATGAGTAAAGGAGGGGTCATGTCGGTCAAGGTGTCCCCGGGACGTTCCGGATATATTGAAATCGAGATTGCCGATACCGGCCAGGGCATTGCGCCTGCCGACGTGGAAAAGATCTTTGATCCCTACTATACAACCAAACCGGGAGGCACGGGAATCGGGCTGGCCATTGTTCACAAAATTGTCGAGGCGCATGGGGGCCGCATTAAGGTCAAAAGCAAGCCCGGCAAAGGGACGATCTTTACGATCCAGATTCCAAACCGGCAGGGTGACGGAGGGAAATGCAACGCAGATGAGTCCTGAAGAACAGGCCACCATCCTGGTGGTCGACGATGACGCGAGCCATTTGACGGTGCTTGATACCATTCTTAAGAGTTGGGGGTATGGCGTTGAAAAGGCCGACGACGGTTCAAAGGCGGTGGAAAAATCCAAGAAGCGGCCTTTCGACCTGGTCTTGATGGATGTCCGGATGACCCGGATGAGCGGCATTGAGGCCTTGAAGCTGATTAAGGCACACAACCCGGCCATCCCGGTCTTGATCATGACGGCCTATTCGTCCGTGGAGTCGGCGGTTGAGGCCCTGAAAACCGGTGCATACGACTATTTGACCAAGCCCCTGGATTTCGATGTCCTGAAACTCGCGGTGGAGCGGGCGCTCGAACATACCCGGCTGAAAGCAGAAAACCTGGATCTCAAAAAAAAGCTTGGAAGCGAGTTCCACCTGAGCGATATCATCGGCACGAGTCAACCCATGAGGGAGTTGATCGACATGGTCGCCATGATTGCCCCTTCGCAAGCCACTGCACTCATTGTGGGAGAAAGCGGCACGGGCAAAGAGCTTATTGCCAGAGCGCTTCATTATAACAGCCGGCGAAAAGGTGGACCGCTGATTGTGGTAAATTGTGCGGCCCTGACCGAGACCCTCTTGGAATCCGAGCTGTTCGGCCATGAGAAGGGGGCCTTTACCGGGGCGCATAAACGCCGCCAGGGGCGTTTTATGCAGGCCAATAAAGGGACCATATTCCTGGATGAGGTGGGTGAGATGTCGTTGACCATGCAGGCCAAGTTGCTTCGCGTCATTCAGGACCGGGAAATTCAGCGGGTGGGAAGTGATGAAACCATCAAGGTGGATGTGCGGATTGTCGCAGCAACAAATCGTGATCTCAAGGCGGACGTATCATCCGGAAGGTTCCGTGAAGACCTTTACTACAGGCTCAATGTCGTTACGTTGAGGGTGCCGACGCTTAGAGACCGGCAAGAAGATATTCCGTTGCTAGCAAAGCATTTCCTGGATAAGTTTTCTGAAAGGAACAAGAAAGCCATCAAGGGGTTTACCCCGCTGGCCATGGACATGTTGCTCAAATATGACTGGCCCGGCAATGTCCGGGAACTCGAAAACACCGTGGAAAGAGCGGTGATCCTGGTTCCGGGAGATTACATCACGGACAAAGAGCTCCCTTTGAGTATTACGGAAAACTATATCCGTGCTTCAAACACGTCTCCGCCTCAACAACACGCCGTGCAACGGCCTCAATCTCTTGAAGAAGTCGAAAAAGAGGCGATTCTGGCCACCCTGGAGGCCGCGGGTGGGAACAAAAGCGAGGCGGCCAGGCGCCTGGGGATTACGCGGAAAACGCTGCTCAAAAAGCTGCGCCGATACGGCCGGGTATGAACCCCATAGCACTACCCCAATCCGGTTCTGCCAAGAAAACTTACCACGAAAACACGAAATGACGAAAACACGGAAATTTCAATGCGGACGGCCTAACGTCTACTGCAGCCCCGCCTGCCAGAATTACGCGTGTTGATCGCAGTTCGACAGGGCGCGATCCGGGTATGAGTCCGTAAGCGCCTCCTGTTTTTCACGCGGTTCATGCCTCATTTTTAAATGCCGCCAGTGATAGATGGTATGGCACCGCCAGCAATCCTTCTGAGACACTTTTTGTTTTGGCATGTCCTTGAGAATCAGCCGCCAGAAGTCCACGTCATCATGCGATGCCGGGCCGTTGTGGCATTTGATGCAGTCCCTGCGTCCTTCTGCAGGGTGCCGGTATGACGCGATCCGCCAGCTCCGGATTCCATGGCACTGCCGGCAGTTTGAGCCAAAGCGTCCGCCATGTCGATCGAAATGGCATTGCGTGCATAAGAGCTGTCCGTTCAAAATGGTGTGGTCCATCTTTGAAGTGGTCCTGTCCAGCATGCCGTGTTCCTTGTGGCATACCAGGCAGTGCTTGCCTGCCTGGTGGAACCGGATTTCTCTTCTCGATGTGGCTATGCTTTTGACATCGTGACATGCGACACATCGCTCATCTGAAACCCATCGCCACGGGGTATGGCAGACCTTGCAGTCACCGCCTTGATCGTGAGCAGAACTCAATCGGCCGGGTTCAGCAGCCCCGTCGTAAAGGAACAACAATACGGCAATGCCAACCACTGCCAGGATACCGAAGATCTGGGATGCGGTCTTCATCGAAGCCATCTAAGTCCGTAGTAAAATGAGGTCAACACATGAACGATGACCATTGCGAACAGAAAGAACGTGAGCAGATAGTGAACACGGATCCACCTTGAAAAAAGGGTCTTGGTGTGAGAAAAAAGCCGCACGCTTTGTTCCAGCTCCGCAATGGATTTCGCCAGGCTTAACAGGACCTCGCACCGCTGTTGTCCTTCAATGTCGATCACGCGGCCGGGGACCGGGCCTGAATTCTGTTCTAACGCCGTGTAATTTCTGCACGTCAGCGCATCTGCTCTGCTCAGTGCAAAAAGATTCTTCAGGGCTTCCAGGTCGCTTTCTTGCTGTCTGATCGTCCGATTTACCCTGCGGAAAAGGAATTTTCCCACAATGCCACTGCCCACCACAATGAACATTGACAAAAAAACCAGCACACCGATGGCACTGCTGAACTTGTGTGCGGAATGGACAACGACCAGCGTCGGCCCGATAAGGCCGTAGTAGATATGGGGGGTGATCGGGTTTTTCTTGCCCCGTTGTTTCAGGACCCGTTTTCGAAAAGGGTAGACTAGGGTCATGCTGATAACGGCCGTGCCGAAGATGCCGAGAAGGTGTCCGACAAGGCTGCCGGCGAACGTGGGGCTCTGGTGCAACAGGAACCCCATCACGAAGATCATAAAGAATACGGCCAGAAGGGCGGTGATGTTCTTTTCATTCAGCATGGGGGTCACGTGTCAATAACAATATCTGTTTTTGGAACCGAGACGCAGGGCAGGATCATGTTGTCCTCCAGATCGTTATCGTCTAGGCCATCCTGGGCTTCCATGTCCACCTCGCCGGATACCAGTCGGCATTTGCAGATTCCACAAAACCCCTGTTCGCAGTCGGTTTCTATGAGAATGTCATTTTCCCAGGCCAGCGCCACGATGCTCTCAAGACGGTCATCCCAGGTCACGGTTTTGCCCGATTTCAAGAAGGACACCCTGACACTCATTTTTTCTCTTCTTCCAGAAGCATGGCCAACAGCTCTTTGGTCCTTCGATACCGGATCGCGATCCCAACAAGAGCGACGAGTACGAAGACGGTGAGAAAAACCATGGTCAAAAAGTGCGCCCACGAAAGCCCCAGAATCCCCTCCTGGTGCTCGACATACATGGGGGAGACCCTTAATTCCTTCTTGAACCACTCGATCTCAGACTCATTCGGCTGATCTGCCGCCACGGCAGATTGCTCTCCCAGGAAGGCCACGTACATTGGGCGCTGAAGCGGTTCATCGATAAAAGCGCACTTCCCGGGTGTTGCAAGCAAGCCAAGCCATACACAGCACGCCAAAACCCACGCCGCGCCACGCAGCGTCTGAATGCTCCACCCGGCGCGCGTTGTACGTGTTGCGGTGCCACATGATGTCCATGGTGACGTTTTCATGCTACGTTTTTTCTGTATCATAACGGCTTGTCTCAGCGGCTGATTCAGGGGACAGCATCAAGCCCTCTTTCTCCATTAAGGAATTGCTACAAGCCTAGATCTTTGATCACGCCTTTGAGCACACTCGCTGAGTGCTGCAATTGCTCGATCTCTGATTCATCCAGATCCAGGGTCAGGACCCTGGAAACCCCGTTTTGGTTGACGATTGCCGGAACACTCAGGCACACATTGCTGATCCCGTGATAGTCGTTGACAAGGGTCGAGACGGTCAGCACGCTGTTTTCATCCCGCAGGATAGTTTCCGAGATCCTGACCATGGCAAGGCCGATCGCAAAATTGGTTGCCCCTTTTCGCGCGATGATTTCGTAGGCCGCGTTTTTGACGCGGTCGAATAGGGCGTTTCTTTCTTCCATGGAACAACGCGTCGGACATGTCAGGCAATACTGGTCGAATCGAACACTTCCGATATTGACCCCGCTCCAGACCGCCACCTCGCTGTCCCCGTGTTCCCCCACCACATAGGCATGCACGTTTCGCGGGTCGATCCGGCACTGCTCGCTCAACATGTATCTAAATCTCGCGGTGTCCAGCGTGGTGCCTGAACCAATTACCCGGCTTGTAGGATAGCCGGAGAGTTTCAGCGCCGCGTAGGTGAGCACGTCCACCGGATTGGAGACCATCAAAAGAATCCGGGGTTCGTGTTCGACAATCTGCGGGATCATGTCCTTAAGCATCTCGGTATTCTTGCGTACCAGATCCAGCCGGGTTTCTCCGGGCTTCTGGGCCCCTCCGGCCGTTACCGCAACGATGGCCGCGTCTTTGCAGTCCGAGTAGTCCCCAACCGTAATTCGGGTGGGCTGCACAAACGCGAGCCCGTGGTTCAAGTCCATCACGTGGCCTTCGGCCCGCTTGACGTCCTGGTCAATAATGACGATGCTGGTGGCCAGTCCCTTGATCATCAGGGCGTAGGCAAAGGCCGCGCCCACTTGGCCGGCTCCGACGATAACAACCTTTCGCGATGTCTCCATGATGACTCCTCCTGATATTTCGTAACGTTGCAGGCTGCCCAAGGCCTTGTTCAACAATGGCAGCCCAGCACTGGATCAGCAGTTTGCGTGCTTGGTTCTTGTGGTCCGTGATGCGCGGCTTCGGGACCAAGATACCCTCGTGAATGCCCTTGCCCTGCAATGTTCAGGGGCTCCTTCTCCCCCTTTTTGGATCCGTCCCACGGTGGTTGATGGCATACGACCCCGGGTTGCCAACAAACGGCAGGGCCAACATCCAGGCAAGGTTCAGCTTCGCGGGATCGCGAAACTGAGACAGACCGATGGTCATGCCCTGGTGTCCGGCCGCGGGCTGCGCCCGGTAGGTTCCGAAAAGCCGGTCCCACCAGGGCAGGTTGAATCCGAAATTGCTGTTGGTCTCCCGGATCGTCACGGAATGATGCACGCGATGCATGTCCGGGGTGACCACCACCAGCCGAAGCCATCGGTCGATGCCTACGGGAATGCGAATATTTGCGTGGTTGAACATAGCCGTGGCGTTGAGCAGGATCTCAAAGACGAGCACAGCGGCCACGGGCGGCCCCAGCAGGGCGACCGCCGCAAGCTTGATCCCCAAAGAGAGCAGGATCTCCACAGGATGAAAGCGCAGCCCCGTTGTGACGTCGAAATCCAGGTCCGCGTGATGCATCATGTGGACACGCCACAACACCGGCAGGGTATGAAACATCACGTGCTGCAAATAGATGATCAGGTCCAGAATCAGGACCGCGAGACCGAATTGCACCCAATAGGGAAAATGATAAGAGGTTATCAGGCCCCACCCGTTTTTTTGGGCCAGGACCGCCATGCCCACGGGCATCATGGGCGATACGATTTGGGCGATTACCGGGTTTAAGAACGTGATTGTAAGGTTGCCGAACCATCGACTTGACTTCGAGGTGGTCATGCCCCGTCTTGGTGCCCCAAGCTCCCAGAGTGCAACCACGCCGAAAACCACAAAAAAGGCACCTAAGCGGATGGCTGTTTCATGGCTCATGATTTGTCCCAGGCGAATCCGCCCGGCGAACCGCCCAGGCGAAAAAATCTTGATTCTGTTTGTAACCCACTCCCACCGCGCCGTCCACCAGATAGAGCACCCAGGCATAGGACGGGTCATAGGCACTGGTGGTGGAAGACCAGTAGTACGCCTGCACGTGGTCAAACGGATGGTCCTGCGGCAGTGCCGGCGAGTGAAAAATTAGGTCCACCAGGCTTTCCAACTCACGGATATTGGGCAGACGCCAATCGGAAGATCCGTGGGCGCATTCGGCGTTCATTTGCTCGACGGCCTTCAGGGCGCTTTTCCAGTTCACGGGGCCGGGGAGCCCGCTCGCCCGCTTTGTCCACTCCAGGCCCGTAAAGCGGTCCACCACAGTCTGATCACCGCGCGAAAATCGCAACCCAAGCCCATGGTCGGTCGCTTGCCGACACGAGGCATCACACGGCGCCAATGAACCGCCGCGAACCGGCCAGACCATGTAGGATCCGTGTTTCATGCCCTTAAAGACCCTGGCCCCGCCCAGGTGGACGTACCAGGCCTGTGAGGTAAACCGGGCACAGGGGGCGGCCGTCCAGTAATAGCCGGTAAACACGTTTTCAAAGGGATGCCCGGCCGGAAGAGACGGATTGATCTGCTGGTGGCTGACCAGGCTGAAAAGCTCGTTCCTTTCGGGCAGCCGCCAATCGTGATATCCAAATGAGTGATGCGCGTTCATGTCTTCAATAAAGGCGTGGGCTTCCGCCCAGCTCAGCGGAAAACCGGCCGGACTTGCATTCCGTGTCCATTGGCAACCCGTAAGCATATCCATCACCGTATTCCATCACCGTATTGTCGTGGATCACGAACCGGGGTTCAGGCCAAGCAGGACGAGCGCAAAACGCCGCATCTTGTCCCGTGCCCGGGCATGGGATAATCTCTCCTTTTTCGTTATAACACAGGACCTGGTCTGTTTGTAAAAGGCGGTGCATTACGAAATCCCAGACATTTGCTGCATCATTTTTCCCATTTGTTTCATGTGTTCCGGGCCCATATCTGGCATCATGCCCGACATCTTTTTCATGGTCTCGGACATGTGTCCCATGTTATCCATCATCATGTTGCACATCTTTTGGCCGCGCATCATCATGCCGCCTTTGCTCATGCCGTGGCCCATCTCTTGCCCGCCATGCCTGCCACCCATCATGCCCTGCCCGCCACCTGCCATCGAGACACTTTGCTTGCCGGCACAGCCTAACCCGACCACCATCGCCACTGCCATGACTACAGACATTACCATTGTT
>JAFDGP010000049.1:11255-19590 GCA_019309245.1 Deltaproteobacteria bacterium
AAAATATACCCCTGCAGACTTCCTTGCTAATGTACCGAGAGCAAGATCAAGCCCCCGTCACGACAAACCCAACGCCGGCGGCCTGAACCGCCTCAGCCTCAATGCATTGCTCACCACGGTGACCGAAGATAACCCCATGGCTGCCGCGGCAAAGATGGGGTTGAGCAATATCCCGAAAAACGGGAAAAGCACTCCGGCGGCCACGGGAATAAGAATTGTATTGTAGGCAAAGGCCCAGAACAGGTTTTCTTTGATGTTCCGCACCGTGGCTTTGCTCAGGGCGACGGCCGTGACCACCCCCATAAGGTCTCCGCTCATCAGGGTGATATCCGCCGATTCAATGGCCACATCGGTCCCCGTGCCGATGGCAATGCCCACGTCCGCCTGGACCAGGGCCGGCGCGTCATTGATGCCGTCTCCCACCATGCCGACCCTGTTTCCCTCGTCTTGAAGTTTTTTAATTTGCTCCGCCTTTTGCTCAGGCAGCACCTCTGCCAGGACGCGGTCCACGCCCACCTGTTCGGCGATGGCTTGAGCGGTCCTCTTATTGTCTCCGGTTAACATGACGGTTTTCAGGCCGAGCTCCCGCAAGGCGGCGATCGCCTGCGCGGAATTCTCCTTCAAGGTATCCGCCACGGCAATGATACCCGCAAGGTATCCGTCCACGGCCACATACATGGGGGTTTTGCCCTGTTTAGAAAGTCCGGAAGCCTTGTCCTGGATGTCCGCCGCAGACACGTTGCGGTCTTGCATCAGCTTGAGGTTTCCCAACAACAATGTCTTTCCCTGGATCACAGCCTCCACCCCATGGCCTGGTACGGCATTGAAATCAGAAACCTCTTCCAACGCGATTTGTCTCTTTTCGGCTTCCCGAACAATGGCTTGTCCAAGGGGGTGTTCCGAGCCTTTTTCAGCAGACGCCGCCAGGCGCAGGATCTCTTGTTCAGAAAATTCCTGGACGGCAACCACCTCGGTCACCGAAGGCTCTCCCCGGGTGATGGTTCCTGTTTTATCCAACACCAATACGTTGAGTTTGTGGGCGGTCTCCAGGGCCTCGCCCCCGCGGATCAGAACCCCGTGATCAGCCCCTTTTCCCGTGCCCACCATGATGGACGTGGGGGTGGCCAGGCCCAGAGCGCAAGGGCAGGCAATGATCATCACAGCCACGAAATTGAGCACTGCGTAAGTAAGCGCAGGCGGTGGGCCGAATACAAGCCAGACCCCAAAGGTCAAGAGAGCGATGCCGATGACGGCCGGGACAAAATAGCCGGCAATGACGTCGGCAAGCCTTGCAATAGGCGGTTTTGAGCCTTGGGCATCCTGGACCATCCGGATGATTTGGGCAAGCACCGTGTCTTTTCCCACCTTGGTGGCCTTGAGCTTGAAGGTGCCGGTCTTGTTGATTGTGGCCCCAATCACCTCATCGTCTTGGCTCTTTTCCACAGGGATGGACTCGCCGGTCACCATGGATTCATCCACAGCGGAATGGCCTTCCAGGATCACCCCGTCCACCGGGATTTTTTCGCCAGGCCTGACGAGCACGGTATCGCCGATCTGCAGGTCTTCGACCGGGATTTCAATCTCCCGCCCGTCCCGGACGACCGTTGCGGTCTTGGGCTGGAGCCCGATGAGCTTCTTGATCGCTTCCGAGGTCTGCCCCTTGGCCCTGGCCTCCAGGAGCCGGCCCAACAGGATGAGCACCACAATCGCGCCGGCCGTGTCATAGTACACGTCGGGAAACAGGCCTTTGGCGGCAAAGATCCATGGGAAAAATGTCGCCAGCACGCTGTATAGATAGGCCGCCGAGGTACCCACCGCGATCAGGGTATTCATGTCCGTCGTCTTGTGACGGGCCGCGGCCAGGGCCCCGCGGTAAAACTGCCACCCCACCCAGAACTGCACCGGGGTTTGAAGGATGAGTTGCAGGATGAAGTTCGTCTGTTTGTCCATGGCCCACAGGTGTGAAAGGCCGGCTTTGTCCCAGTGGACCAGGATAAACAGGGGAATGACGAGAAAAAGTCCGGCAACAAACTTGCGCTTCAGGGCCCTGTATTCCGCCTCTCTGGCGGCCTTTTCCTGTTCCACCGCGTCGCCTTGCTCTACGTCAAGGACCGTGTAACCCACAGCTTCGACCGCGGCGGCAAGGTCCGCCACCGTCACCTGTCCGGGGAGGTATTCCACGGCGGCTCTTTCCGTGGCAAAGTTCACCTGTGCACGGAGCACGCCGGGCACCCCCTTGAGCGCATCCTGGACCCTTTTTACACAGGAGGCACAGGACATCCCCTGAACCGGCAAGACCACCCGCTGGGTGCCGGCTTCATAGCCGAGGTCGTGTATCGCGCGAACAAAATCGTCCGCGCCTACACGGTCGGGATTGAATACAATGGCCGCCCTTTCCGTGGCCAGGTTGACCTTGGCCTCCGATACGCCGTCTATGCCGGACAGCCCCTTTTCAATCTTGACCACGCAGCTCACACAGCTCATCCCCCTGATCGGAAGGTCAATCCTTGTGTGTGCGGTGTCTGTAGATGATGGCACAGATGGTGTGGTGCCGTGATGGCCGGGGGCTTTGGGGACGGCTTCGACAGTCCTTGTGAGGTAATCTTGCGGGGCCTGTTCGAATTTTTCCTTGCAGCCCTTCGCACAAAAATAATAGGTCTTTCCCTGGTACCGCGTTGTCGCGGCCGCGTTTCCCGGATCCACCTCCATGCCGCAGACAGGATCGGTTGCCATGGTTCAATACCCCTTTCTGACCCGGACGAGCCGGGACCAAAAAGATCTGCCACAAAAGTACGTAGTGTTCTCAAGCGTCAGCCACCAATCCATTTTTAACGCCCTAGAAACGGATGGTTGCCCCTGCTCCCCAATGGTATTCAGAATGCCACACCGCAACGATCGAAAAGGTCTTGCTCGCCATATAGTCGAGCTTTACGCTGCTTTCCCAAAAGGTATCGTGAGAGTCGTATTGGGCCTCACCCAATATGGCGAGCCTCGGGGTCAATTGAAATTCTTTTACGAAAACGCAGCGTGCGCCGCCGTCCGTGTCAACCCAGAGGCGTGATTCCACGTTCAAAGGCAAAAGATAACCCGCTCCGAATACGCCACGGGCCTTGTCCATTTCATTGGTTTCTCCCAGAAAGTCCGCCCCACCGAACACCGTGAAAAATCGGTTCAAGTAGCGGTTCCAGAGCAGTTGTCCCTCCCAGTCCGTGGTCTCCACATTTTCCCACCCGACCTCCCACGAGGCCGTCAGAAGATTTCGGGTATTGGAAGCGGTCAGCGACCCTTGCGCCATGTTCGTCAGCAGATCCGCCTGTCCCCAGGCATACCACGCGTCCTTGTAGAGATTGGGTCTTGCCTCGGCCAGTGCCGGGGCGAGTTTGAAACCCTCGTAGTGTACCACGCGCGCCATTCCGGCCTTCATGTGATAAAGCAGATGGCAGTGAAAGAACCAATCTCCGAACTCATCGGCGTCGAATTCAATTACCGTGGTAGACATGGGCGCCACATCCACCGTATGTTTGAGCGGGGCGTAATCGCCCTGGCCGTTAATCACGCGAAAAAAGTGACCGTGCAGGTGCATCGGGTGGTGCATCATCGTGCGGTTGATCAGGATGAAACGCACGATTTCGCCTTGTCGGATGCGGATGCAGTCACTTTCTGATAAGGGCTTGTTGTTCAGGAACCAGACATAGCGTTCCATATCGCCGTCAAGTGTCAGGCGTATCCGCCGCACCGGCTTGCCCGGATCCAATGCCGTGGGCGCCGTTGAGCGCAGTTTTGCATAGGGTGCCCAGGGTCGCCTCGGGTCCATGCCGTCTGTGGCAAGTTGCTTCGCAGAGGAGACATCGGAGGCCAGAAGGCGAAAATCCATGCCAAATCGCCTGCCGCCTTGTGTGGGTTGGAGAGTGGAGGCCGAATCGGTTGTCGGGCCTTCCCAGGATCCTGAAACCGTGTGCTTGTTACGTCCGTCTGTATCTGCCACCGCATGAACCATTGCTCCCATGTCGGTTGACGGCGGGGATCGGCTGTGTCCCATGGCTTTCATGTGATCCATGCCGCCCATGTTCATCATGCCGGGCTTGTCAAAGACGCCGGCCCTGACTTTGTCGTCCGTCATCCCCATGGCGGCGGATGGGGTCAGAGCAAAAACACGCCTGGCACTCAGCTCGCCCATGGTTTTATAGAGGTTGGGCCTGGGTACGTCTTCGGCCGGGTGGCGCTTGCCGCCGCCGATCCACACGGAGGCGTAGCCCGAAGCATCGTGGGCGGTGGCCCGCAATTCATAGGCACCGGCCGCAGGCACCCGGACCAGCACGTCATACGTCTCGGCCACGGCGATCAAAAAGCGCTTTTGCTTGACCGGCTGCACAGCCAGGCCGTCGGCGCTGATGATCTGCATCGGGCCTCCGGCATACTCAAGGTGGAAGTACGTGGTCGCCGAGCCGTCGATGATGCGTAGCCTGACCGTTTCGCCCGTCCTTGCGGGTAAAGAGATGGCGGGTTTGCCGTTGGCCAGGAAGCGGTCATAGGCGATGTCCGAGATGTCCATGGGGGGCATGCGCTGCAGCTCGCGCTTGAGATATTCTCCGAGCATGCCGCCCCGAGCGGCCCCCAGGATGCTTTGGGCGCTGCCTTTTTCAATGGCGTACCATTCGCTGCCGCGTCTCAGGGTGCGAAACACGGCGTAAGGGTCTTCGTCGGTCCAGTCCGAAAGGACCACCACGTAGTCGCGGTCCACAGCAAGCCGCTTCCGGTCCGGTTCGATGACGATCGCGCCGTACAGGCCGCTTTGTTCCTGCAGGCCGGTGTGAGAGTGATACCAGTAGGTGCCGCTTTGCCGGATGGGGAAGGTGTAGGTAAAGGTTGCGCCCGGCCGGATCGGCGGAAACGTCACATTGGGTACCCCGTCCATGGCGTTGGGGACGAGCAGGCCGTGCCAGTGGACCGATGTCTCCTTATCCATTTTGTTATGCACGTGAATGCGGGCCGTGTCGCCCTGCCTGAAGCGCAGGGTCGGGCCCGGGATTGTCCCATTGATGGCCATGCCCGAAGCGGTTGTGCCCGTGATGTTGACTTCTTGTTCAGCGATTGTGAGATCATATTCGACATCTCTTGCCTGGACGCAGAGTGCGGCCGAAAGCAGCAAAACACAAGAAACCATCGAAAGCCGAGACTGCCACCGCATCTGGAACCTCCCGTCCTTGGAGCCGAATGACCCACAGCCCACAGGCCATTTATTGTGGTTTTTTCCCTTTTAATCCACGACGATGACCGAGACCTTTTCGGCGCGGTTAACAATTTTGTTGGAGACGCTTCCAAAGACAAACTGACGGACCCCTGAGACCCCTCGCCTGCCAACCACAACGGCGTCGTACTTGCCCCGTTTTGCTTCGCTCAAGATATCCCTGGCAACCCCCGCTTTTTGCTTACGGATTCTGACCGCCACGTTCTTGGGTGCAAATCCGGCCTTGATGAGGGTCTTTTTGGCCTCTTCCAGAAAGCCTTCCAGAGCTGCCTTCTTGGCGTCTTCTATGACACAAAACGTCTTCATGTTTTCTGTAAACACAGAGGCCAGGGAAGGCCCCCGAAGCTCACATGCTGCAGCCGGGTCCGATACAATACTAATGAGGGTAACCGTTGCCTCCGGGCTGATCGTTGTTGCCACAAATTTTACCGCCCTTAATGAATTGTTTGACTTGTCCAGCGCTACCAAAAATCGTTTCGCCATGGTTTTCCTCCTTTCATCTGTCTATGCAAGAGTCAGAATTCCAACGACGCAACATACGTCGACGCACATGTGGCTTTACTTGCGATGGTAGGGAATAGTGCCCCCTGGTGCTTCGTATTCAAAACTACCTCATGAACCTGACCTTTGAACAGTACTGCCACGTTCAGCCCCGTCATCATTGTCCGGCGCCGTTACCGCCTCCGCATACGCCGGTTGGTTTTAAGAAAGATCCCCGCTCCGGATAAGGCCATGCCGATCACGGCTGCACCCGTGACGATCCGATAGATCAGTCCCCCCACGCCACCCCTGTGATGCACGGTTCCCATGATTTCGTGACCGGTGCTCTCCTCGGGCTGATGAAGCGCTGTCGGCGCGAGCTCATCGCCATGGCCATGGGTTTCAGATTCAAAAGATTCGCCCAGGGTGATCCAGAGGCCGCTTCCGGCCTGGAGAATGATGAACAAGGCCACAACGATTCCGATACGCCGGTGCCATTTTCTTAAGATTTCCTCTTGCATGGTGGCCATCCCTTGACGGGATTGTGCTGCTGTTGTGGAGTCGTAGGTTGTGCCAGCAGGAATGCATCGGAAACCCATAGCGCCATTTTCCGATTTTCCCGTTTACTTTCCTTATCTTTTTAGCCGAACCCGTTGTACACTATCAATAGGGTAAATCATGTATTCTTCGCTCAAGAATCATGTATTTTGCCGCCCGCCTTTTTGGGTCCAAGAAAGGCCCGTTTTACCCGAGCCCTGGTTCCGTCATTGATGTCGCTTTGAAAGAGATAGACGACAAACCTGTTGTTCGCAGAGAAAAATTTTTCAAGGCTTTGGGCAGGCCTGAAGGCTACAGTTTGAAATCTGCTCACGCAAGCTGTAGAACTTTGTCTACCACTTCATCCGGCGTTTTACCCAGGATCCGAATCATGGGTTCTTTGCCGATGTCTCCGCGATCGAAGATCACATCCGGCACGGCCGCGCTATCGGACAAAACGCTCTGGGTGCCCCACTCCAGAGAACTGCCTTCGCGTTCTTTAACGTCTTTGGGCTCCTGGCTGCGATCAAAAGAGCACACCGTCCATCCCAGGGCGACACCCCGCTGGATGCGGTCTTCCGAAAAGCGAATGTTCATGACCGAGCGAAATGCCGGGTGGTGACGCATGAGTGTAAGAATGATAGATGCAATGTGATGGGAGGCCCCGAAAGCGGGGCCGGCCACAGAGACGATCTTGTCGCCCAGCCTGACCAGCCTGCCGGGAAAGGCGGCCACATGGGCATGGGTTTGGGCATAAGGCAACCCGTAGCCCAGATTGGACTGGACCTCCGGAACCAGATGCCCGACCGAGGCCTGCTCAAGACGATTTAAGGCGGCCTTGAGGGATTCAAGCACTTGGAACCTTTCCTGCTCCCGCGAAAACCGGGCGTAGACGTTTGTGGGGCCATGCCCTTTTCCCAGGGGGCAGGCATGACATATGGCGGTATGGACAAAGTCCTTGGCCTTTGTTACCGCTTCAACCATTTCCATGCCCTGTGCAAGAAAGGTGGACAAGGCCGCTGAAAACACGCATCCCGTGCCATGGGTATGCGGGGTGTCAATCCGTTCTTTGACCAGTTCAAAAAACCGGGTACCGTCGTACAGGGTGTCTTTTGCCGGGCCCTTGAGGTGTCCGCCCTTGACGAGAACGTATTGCGGTCCCAGGGCATGGATGGCCCGAGCGGCGTCATGAAGGTCGTTGTTGGAGTGGATTGTGCACCGGGTCAGGGCTTCCGCTTCCGGGATGTTGGGGGTGACCACCAGGGCCAGGGGAAACAGGCGTTTAACCAGGGTGTCTACCGCCTCTTTTTTCAACAATGCCTGGCCGCTTTTGGCTACCATTACCGGGTCGACGACAAGCGTCTTGATGTTGTGGGCCGAAAGCCTGTCTGAGACGACTTCAATGACCTCGGCGTTTAAGAGCATGCCTGTCTTGGCCGCATCTGCGCCGATGTCGCAAAGAACGGCTTCGAGCTGTTGGGCCACAAACCCTGGGGACACGCCCTGTACCGCTTGGACCTCGCGAGTGTTTTGGGCGGTCAGGGCTGTGATGACGCTCAGCCCGAATCCTCCAAGCACCGTGATGGTCTTAAGATCCGCCTGGATTCCGGCGCCGCCACCGGAATCCGATCCCGCAATGGTCAAGATGCGTTTCATCATTCCCCCAAACCATGGTGGCATTGTGAAAACAGGACCCATGCCCTGACCGAGACTCTCAACGGGTCACATCGGCTCCTGTGAACAACCCCAATTTAGTCGCCCGGCGGGATGGCTGTCAAACCAAATCCGCGAATGAAACACAGCGCAAATGGCCAGAGCGCTTCACACCGGAGCCTCACCCGGATCCACCGGTTGCCGAGTTTGCCGGAGATGCGAGGCGGTGGGCGTGCCGACGTACTGTTGACCTTCAAGCGCCCACCAACAAAGCAGATCCGGTAAAATCGGCAACCCCGAAGGGCCAAAAAAACGAAGATCAAAATGGATCTGCCCACGCTGAAGCCAAGTGAAGGGTTTCAACCAGCGTTTTTGTTCAACACGCTGCAATCATGCCATAAGAGTCCGATCTTCGTT
>JAFDGP010000445.1 GCA_019309245.1 Deltaproteobacteria bacterium
TCTTTTCCACCAGGTAGACCGGGAAGCCGGCGTCGGCCACATCGAGGGCGGCGACCATCCCGGCGATACCTCCGCCGACGACGACTGCGGCTGGCGTGACCCCGACTTCCCGCTCCTCCAGCGGCTCCAGTCGGGCCGCCTTGGCGACCACCGAGGCGACCAACCACTTCGCCTTTTCCGTCGCTTCCTCCCGGTCAGAGTGCACCCACGAGCACTGCTCGCGGATGTTGGCCATCTCCAGCAGATAGGGGTTCAAGCCCTTCTGCTGAGCCGCGCCCCGGAAGGTCGGCTCGTGCATGCGGGGCGAGCAGGAGGCCACCACCACCCGGTTCAGGCCCAGTTCCTCGATGTCCTGTTGAATCAGCCCCTGGCCGGGGTCGGAGCACATGTACATGTAATCACGGCTCACGACGACGCCCGGCAGGGTCGCCGCAAACTCTGCCACCTGAACCACGTCCACGGTCGCGGCGATGTTGGTGCCACAGTGACAGATGTATACGCCGATACGGTATTGATGTTCCACTTATTTTCTCTCCAGTGATGTTCTATTATTATAATCCCCCCCGTGACGCCTCCCACCACCATCGTCCGCGCCAAGTCGTGGTGACACTCCACGCACGGGTTCAACAGGTTGGCCGTGACCTGCCCCGCACCGCTGGAAAGCGCACTACCCAGCGCACCGACCCCCACCGACCCCCACAAACCGCTCGCCGCCGGCAGCAACCCCGGCGCCGCCCACCCCCCCGCTCCCGCCACCGCGCCCCCGGCCGCCCCCACCCCCACCCAGCGCCAAAACGCCCCGGAACGCAGCGAGTATTGCCACGCGCCGGATTGCTGCTGTGCCAGCGACGCCGTCGCAACTTGCGCCGGTTCGACGACGACCGAGGCGACCACCAAGGTGACAATGACCAAGACGTTAATCGCGTGTGTCATCTAATAAGTGCGTTCCTGTAGTCGAAAAATTGGATCCTGGTCGTGGAAAGCCACGCATACCGCTAGCGTGGCAGGTGCCGGATATTCATCCAAACATCTCCCAAAGGTAGCTACAGTTCTAGCGATTAAATAGAGCGTACATCCCTTCGCTACCTCTGTTCGGTCGAAACCATTCTCCAGATAGATTTCACTCAGAACGGGAAACTTTGGACCGGCCAAATCTTCAACCCATTCGCAAGCCCAGTCATCGTTGCCTTCTGATTCAGGTACATACTCGTCGCAGATGAAGAAAGTGCTCTGCCAGTCGTTGTCCAAGTCATATTCGAAATAGAGTGCCTTCGCTTCTTGATTACTGGCAAGTTTAATCGCGCGGTGAAGGTTTTCCGAAAGTGATTTCTGATACTTCGAAAAATCTATTTTGGCTATTCGGTCAGCCTGAGTAACTCCAGCCAGTTCGTTAGCAAGTTCTTGGAAGCGAGACTCAAGACCCGTCCAATCTTGCCGCTGTATCCACCTTGTCATTTCTTCGAGATAATCGTAGATGTTTGCACTCATTCCAATCTCTCTTCGATAGAATGCAATACTTCCTCACTGCCATCCGCTTTTCCTCAGTAATTCTGGGTTGCTTCGAATAGGTTGTATCACATATCTATCGAACAACTGCAGGAACCGATTGACGTTGCCCCCTGCCTCGTTCGCTGCTCTTTGCATATTTCTGAGTACGAACTCGTGATACTCACTCGGGTGTCTCCCCCTGTGTGGCAATACCCCCATATTCCAAGCATCATCCAAATCCAAGCCATACCGTTGCAGAATTCTCTCGAATTGGGGCGTGTACACACTGCTTTTATTGGTAGCATAATGATGCCGTTGCATCGGTAATCTTCTAGTTCTGAACCACCGCCCAATCCCATACCCCACACCCCCGGCAATCCCCCCCGTGACACCTCCTACGATAATCGCCCGCACCAAATCCTGATGCCACTCCACACACGGGTTCAACAGGTTGGCCGTCACCTGCCCCGCACCGCCGGAAAGCGACCCGCTCAGCGCCCCGGCCCCCACCGAGCCCCAGAAACCGCTCGTCGGC
>JAFDGP010000446.1 GCA_019309245.1 Deltaproteobacteria bacterium
CATGACTGACGAGAATGGTTATTACCGGCTCGAGATACAGGATATGTATCGTGACGATTATATTGTTGGTGTAGCCGATGTCTGGCAGTTTTACCCGGGATATTTTCCGGATCCGCCTGAAACGGACATTTATATCGGTGGCGAAATATCTTCCGTTGATTTTCAATTTATCATGGGTACGGAAACCATTTATGGAATTGTTACGGATGAGACCGGCGCCGGTATGGCCGGTATCCGGATTTGGGCCCGTGGTCCCTATAGTGACGTAGAAGTTACAACCAACCCGGACGGCACGTATGAGTTTACGGCTATGCCGGGCTGGTGGGAAGTTGGAATCAATGAGGCTGATATTTACGGTCAATACATGATCCCGTGGTCACAGGATCTTGAGGTAGTTGAGGGCGGCGATCATCCCGTTGATTTTACACTCTACGGTTTCGATGCAAGTTTCACCGGTAATGTGTCAACAGGTGACGGCATGCCGTTACAGGATGTGGAAGTACATACCGATATATGGCTTGGTGAAGACGGCGGTTATTTTAACTGGACATATACTGACGAGTATGGTAATTATGAGCTTTTCGTCTCTACAGCGTTACAGAACATTGAAATTGTTACCGATTGGAATGATACAATTTACAGTTCATACTGGGTCACCGCCTGGATGGAAGACGCCCTGTTAATGCCCGATGCCTATTTTAATCAATATGCTCCCGCAAGCGGTCTGGGTTTTACAGCCATTATTGCCGACGCTTCACTGAGCGGAACGGTTTTTGACGCTGAAACCAATGAACCGCTTTGGGATGCTCAGGTTCATGCTTTTATGCCGCCTTCTGATGATAAAGGAGGCGAAGGCGGGCTCGAGTTCTGGACCAATACCGATGAGTTTGGTTATTATGAAATACCTTTGGTAGGCGGGCCCTATCCCGGTGAGACCTGGATTATTGAAGTTTACTGGCCCTGGGAATGGATGCCTTCTATTGTTGATTCTCTGCTGGTATTATCAGGAAATAACTATACCGAAGACTATTTTATCTCACCACCGGTTACGGAAGGTATGATTGAAGGTTATGTCTTCGATGAAGATGGAAACGGAATAGCCGGCGCCCGTGTTGAAATATATGGCTGGGACAGCTATTATGAAGTTTTCACTGACGGCGATGGCTATTTTTATCTTGACGGTATTCCCTTTGACTGGTATTCAGCCACCGCTTATGCGGAGGGTTATGATCCTTATGATATCTATGATATCTGGGTCGGGCCGGAACCGACATATCTGGAATTCTGGATGGGTTCGATTGTCGGCGACATCATGGTTGACGGATATGTGGTCGATGAAACGAATACCCCGGTCGAAGGCGCTTTATTGATGCTGTTTAACTGGGATTTTTATGAACCTTTCATTCTGATGACCGATGAAGAAGGCTATTTTGAACTGATGGTCAAACCGGGCTGGTACGATTTCCAGGTCGGCGCCAACGGATTCGCGGCCTATAATGAAAATCTGGATATCTACAGCGATACGACACTTACCTTTATGCTCAACAGCATCGTCCTTCCGGATACTCTGGAGGGTAACGTTGTTGACGATATGGGTAATCCTCTCCGGAAGGTATTTATTTATGCGGAGAAGTATAATTCAGATGATGATTTTATCGAATATATCGGTTATACATTCACCGATATAAACGGTCATTATAAAATTGCTCTGCCGACCGGAGAAATCGACGCCATGTATTCCAAAGAGGGTTTTAATCCGGAATGGCGCAGCTTCGATTTTCCGAGCGAAGTGCCCGAAGACCCGGTTATGCTCTATCCTGAGATGCATGTTTTCGGACCGGAATTGACCAGTGTTGCCGACGTTCCTGAAGATCACGGTAAACGGGTAAGACTGACCTGGAGAAGGGCGGAAGGCCTGGAAGGTTCGGTTAAAGAGTACCAGGTCTGGCGGGCGATTCAGCCGCTGAATGGTCCTGAGCCGGGTCCGGAGATGTACTTTGACTGGGATTTTGT
>JAFDGP010000447.1 GCA_019309245.1 Deltaproteobacteria bacterium
TTTTCTTTAGAGTCCGCAACAGCACCGCCGCATCAATGGGCGTTGAAAAGGTAAATGTCACTTTCCGGGCCAGCACGATTTTCTCGTAATCCCCGGCCCTAAAGGCATCCAGCAGGACGGAAACATCCGAGATCCATCGGCTTTCGTCCGGGCTGTCCTGCCTGGCCACCGGGGCCGGCAGGTCGTCGTAAGACTCGCCTGAAGGGAAAACCACCGCTGAAAAGGCCTGCCGGATCACGTCCGGAGCCTCGTTGGAAAGCATGTGGCAGGCAAAAGTTGTTCGGCCGTTTGCACACACCACCTCAAAGCGCGGTAAGATAAACCGATAAGCCCTGAAGTAATCCCAGGCCGCCTCCGGCGTCTTGCGGCCGGAAAAATGCATGCCGCCCAGATAACGGGCATTGCCCTGCGCTTCGGCCAAGCGCTGGTGTATTCTTGCCATAATGCGATGATAATCCGGCTCTGAATCTCCGGTCATCATGTCCGCACTGCCCACGCCGGCAAGCTCAAAGGGTTCATCGCGGTTGGACCAATATCCCCGGGATGTGGGATGTTGCGCGCACAACCACGATAAGATATCCAGCCCGGCGACCGGCACCTCGGCACGCAGGATCACGGGGCGGGACGCTTTTTCCACCCTGCTCAGCCGATTCATGAGTTGGGCTGTCAGGGCCTCTTCGATACGGGTGCGCTCATTGACCGGAATTTGTTCCGTTGCTGTAGGCATGGCCAGTCCGTCACAGGCTCCTTATAATTTCAACATGGCGGCGCTGCCGGCCCCCAGGTCCGACCGAGGCCGCCCATCCGCGGGCTTGTCGCCGCAGTAGATGGTGGCAATGCCAAAACTCAGCGGATGGGCCACCACCGCCGCAAACCCCGCTCCAGAAAGAAGATTCAAAAACGCCGGACCACTTGGAAACGCCTCAATAGACCGGTTCAGATAGCGGTAGGCCCGGAGATCTCCTGACACCCATCCGCCGATCCCGGGCACAAAATATCTGAGATAGCCAAGATATGCCCCCCGCAGCAGGGGCCGTTCCGGAAGTGAAAATTCCAGGACAAGCACCCGGCCCCCGGGCTTGAGAACCCGGTACATCTCCGAAAGCGCCCGGTTGGTGTGTTTGACATTGCGAATCCCGAAAGAAATCGTGACCGCGTCAAAGGCGTCCGGCGGCGCGTCAATCTCTGTGGCATCCCCGATTCTTAGCGACACAATCTCTGATAGACCGGCTCTGGCGATCTTGGCCCGGCCTATAGCCAGCATCTTTTCCGCCAGGTCCAACCCGATCGCCGATCCGATCCGATGGCTCCCTTTGAATAAGAAAAGCAACTGATCCGCGGTCCCCGTAGCCAGATCCAGGACGTTAAGATTGTGTCCGGGGGGCAAATAGGCCGCCATCTTTTTACGCCAGAAACGGTCTATGCCCACGGACAACAAGCGGTTGACCAGATCGTACCGTCGGGCCACCCTGTCAAACATGGCACTGACATCGGCATGCGGCGGTTGGCAATGCGTGTCAGGGCTGTTGCCTTGTGTCATCTAGAATCAACTTGTCCAAAAGGTTATTATCTTAAATATTTCAATATAGAATTCTGCCCCGGGCGCGTCAAGCAAATCCAGGCCCAGTCGCTTTCGGAGAGAGCTTTGCACACCCCCAGGCCGGCAGTCGGGTGGTTTTGCCGAAAGGCGATATGCCCATTCCGCCTGAGGCGGAGGTACGGCCCGCCTCAGGCCGGCTCGGCCTGGATCATAGCGCCTTGAGGCAAAGCGACCCGACTGCCGCAAGCAACTGAGCTGTGCAAAATATCGCCTCGTAAGCCAGATCAACAAGCTTTGCGAAGGTCTCTCGGACAAAAGGCCGGGATCTCACGAAAAAATCAGGGGTGTGTGGTGGGGCCTTTCGGCTGAGAGGATCGCCGGGATTGTGGGTTGACAAGAACAGCCCCGGGGAAGCGCACAAAAGCCCCCTTTTCCGTCATATCAGGGGATCTCAAACTCCAGTAAATCCTC
>JAFDGP010000448.1 GCA_019309245.1 Deltaproteobacteria bacterium
GCAATGACGAGGAAATCAGACTTTGAAAATCCAACCAGTATCAGGTTTTCTTCAGGTAGAGGAAAAGACGATTATATACATATAGCCATATATAGAATTGTGGGCCAGTACATTGAATAGCAAATTGAACAAATAGTTGTAAGCAATATATTCAAGCTCTGACCGGAAAATAAAAAGAAGAATAGGATTGGAAAGTTTACCTCTTAATTGTGGCTTAAGGCTCTTTTAAGAGACGGAAACCTACATGTGGTTGCTTGGCATCTGGCCCGTATCTATAGCGAAATTCTGATTTACAATAGGCTGCGCTGTTATGCCAGCTGCCACCCCGATTCATACGACTTTTTCCTATAGTTTGTTTGCTATACCAATCCTGGCACCATTCCCAGACGTTGCCATGCATGTCATGCAGGCCCCATGCATTGGGTCTCTTTCGACCAACCGGATGTGTTTGTTGTCGAGAGTTATTTCGATACCAGGCATATTCTCCAAGGCTACTTTCGTCATCTCCAAAACAAAATTTCGTGTTGCTGCCTGCTCGGCATGCATACTCCCACTCAGCCTCTGTGGGGAGTCTGTATTTGTCAGTGCTTTCCATATGATTCAGTGTGTCGATAAACTCCTGAACTTCATTCCAGGAGACCCCTTCCACTGGGCAATCATCACCGCAGGTGTCGAAATATGACGGATTGTTACCCATGACCTTGCGCCACTGTCCTTGGGTAACTTCAGTGCTCCCGATGTAAAAATTCTTGTTCAGGGTCACTCGATGATTTTCCATGGTGAAGGTGCCTGCAGGAATGAAAACCAACTCAATACCGATGGAGAAAGCAAGAATCGATTCCTCACTCCACTTAACCCTGTAAAGTAGTCTCGTTGTATCCCCGGGCTTCAAGTCTTTAGCCGCTTTCGGGTATTTCGCTATCAGGCTCCTCCAGGCCTTTAGCTCAATACCCTTACTGATCGATGATGAAACAATATCCTGGTACTTACGAATATCTTCCTCTAAAGTCGCGACTGCAGCTGCTCTTTTCTCGGTTTCCACCCGCGCAAGCTTCTGCTCCCGGTTAGCCTCTTCCTTTTCACGCTTCCTTTTCACCGCATAAAGACGTCTTTCCTGCTCCTCCTTCCGCTTTACCATGGCAAGCATGGCATCCAGGCTGTCGTCGGCCTTGACAGCAGGTCCTCCAAGCCTCTTTTTCATCGCCACTATTTTTGCATCAAGCTCAGCAAGTTCCCTCTCGCGCCTTGAAATCTCCTCTGTCTCTTTCTTCCGTGCATTGTCGGCATCCGCCTCCATTTGCTTCAAGCGTTCAAATTCCGCTTTCTTTTCTGAAGTTTGGGTGGATAAGGCTTTCAGCCTCGAATCTTGTTTAAGGAAAAGCACCAGCTCTCCCCCTTGCTGGCCTCCTGTGTCTTTCAGCGATCCAAATCTGGGAAATTGCTCCGCGTTTTCCGCAACCCCTGCTTTGATATCTGGAAACAAATCCGATGGCACGAGAAAGGGCTTTTGGTTTTCCTTTAGAGTCTTTACAAGAAAATGGGAAAAGACACTGTTCCCGCCAAACCCGGCATCACTGACCGGTTCCAGGCCACCTGAACTAATGGCCTGTCGTGAAGTCAGTTTGTAGGCCCTTTTTATCACCTTGTCCGTCACTTGAGGTAGTTTTCCCCTTTGACCTCTAACGAAATCCCGTGAGCAACAGGAATCGGAAATAAGCAGGATATGCTTCGCTTTGATGGCACCCACCTTGAGATCGTTTTTGATGGCGTGGTTTGAGATCCAGGCAGACACATCTTTTGTAGCGCTTTCAACAGGAATCCAACTACCCTCCTTTGTAATAGGGTCCAGGTGCCCGTGACCCGCATAAAAGATGACCAGAGCATCATGATGGTCTACATTTTGTGCCAAATAACGGAGCCGATTCAGGATATTTCTGCGAGTTGCCTGTTCATCGTAAAGCTCAATAAGATGGCCCTTGTCGAAATGGTAACGGTAGAGGAGCACATC
>JAFDGP010000449.1 GCA_019309245.1 Deltaproteobacteria bacterium
GATCACCGGTCCCGAAATAGAGAACCGGTTTGGAGGTCCAGCAATTGCCGTAGTAGGACACATCAGGTGAATAGAACATCTTTCTGCCCTGGTCGCCGGTATTCAAAGTGCCGCCCGTCGTGAATGCAGTGGGATCACCTGAATACATGTGGTCTGCCAGCGATGATCCGGGATTCGCGGTGAAGATCCGTTTCACCTGCCACTTGGTGGAATCGGTGTCCGTATACGTATGGGACAGGTCACTGTAATAATCATACGTGACTTTCCAGATCTGTCCATAAAT
The DNA here is from genome assembly GCA_019309245.1 of Deltaproteobacteria bacterium. Classification (GTDB taxonomy): domain Bacteria; phylum Desulfobacterota; class Desulfobacteria; order Desulfobacterales. The sequence continues at coordinate 284 of JAFDGP010000449.1, forward strand.
ATCCGCCGCATACATGACGATCTTGCTCTCCGAGAAGGGGATGACTGAGATATCCGCGGGGAAAGAATACTTCATCTTGCAGTATTGCTGATTGATGCCGGTCGTGACGTCCTCGGTCTCGTCCTCATCGTTGTCGGCGTCGCCATAAACCGCCTTGAACAGGACGCTTCCGTCACTGAGGTCGACCACAAAGATCCCTCTGCCCATGGTATCCTTTCCGGGATTATACGTGTCATAACTCCCGCTCGTCCCGCCACCGGTGTCCGTAAAGCTTTCGCCGCTGTCCCGGACGCCATCATTGTCGGTATCGTCAAATGCCTCAGGATACCCGTCCTCCAGGGGATCGTATCCTCCTGAGAGAATGACAACCTCTTTCACTGTATCTGCAGCGGTCCTGAGCCTCGCAAAATAGGGTTTGCTCCAGGAATATCCCAGTTCGGCATAGTCGCCGGCGCCGCCTTCGATATGCCATTTCACCGTCCACAGGCTGGGATCGGGCTCGGTCACATCGAGGGCCCAGTAGCTTCTTCCACCGCGCCGTTCCCCGAAGACCAGGGTCTTATCATAGTAGTCCCCTGTCTTGGTTGTGGCCCGGAAAAGGTTGCAGGAGCCGTCCACCATATAAGGATGGTTGTCGGTATTTTCAAAAAGCTTCAGATTCGGGAGAAGGTCCGAAGGAACAAAGGCGAAGATCTCATCTCCGGCCGTGTAGTTCTTTCCGTTAAAAGTGGCCGTATCCGGAGAATCCAGAAACACGTGAAGCATGCCGTCATTGGCGCCAATGGCCACAAAACGATAGGCCAGCGTGCCGGTTGAAGTGAGATAGTCAATAATCCTTGGTTCGGAATGGATCATGTCCCCTAATACCCAGTTTCGTTTTGCCACCGGGTTCCCCCCGGTGTCGGCATCGTACGTATACCCGTACAGGTAGTTGATAATCTTGTAGCGGTCTGCATCAGTGGTGACATTGAGATCCGCGTTGCTGACATTGGTGCTGTTGAAGGGGACCAACGCGCTGCCACTGTAAGTGTAAATATCCCGGAAGGTATAGTAAGGTCCGGTGGCAAGGGCAATTGCGTCGAGTGCCGTCTTCAGCTTCCCTCCGGCGCCCCCCTCATCAACTTCCCCACCGTCCGTGGTATCAGACCAGTAGGACTGGGAACTGCTTTTGAAGGAGCCGTCACAGTTTCCGGCGATAAAGCCGTTTTCGTCAACAACGGTCCACTCGGGATCAGACCTGCCGCAGTCCGTCCTTGCCTGGTAATTCAATCCGTATTTTTTCAGGTTTCCCTGCCAGTGATCCCCGTTTATGGGTTTGAAAAAGGCCATGTAGAGCTTGTCGCCGCTCTGGGTCCTGTTGGCCTCGTCCACCGAGACCACCGGCGCCGTAAAAGCCACGGAAGCGGTCATGGAAAGTCCCAGGCTGTAAAAGGCGCTGATGACCTGCTGTTCGTTGTAAGCTGAAATGTAACGACCTGCACTGGAGTCGGCCACATCGGCCAGCATGGGGTTGTCGAGCCCGAAGGCAATGGAATGCACCGTGTGCTGGTAAGTGGCCCGGTTGTACATCCAGTGGGCCGCGTCATCCATGTGGTTGGCATAGCCCCCGAAGGTCCAGTCATCTGCGTCGCCATAACTCCCGCAACCGCCGTACCCGCTCGCGCACTGCCCGAAGGTGGGATTGGCGTAGCTTGTTGCCGTGCTGTCATTGATCCTGCTCCAGTC
>JAFDGP010000450.1 GCA_019309245.1 Deltaproteobacteria bacterium
CGGAGGGCTTAAGGCGAGGGGAGATCTATCATTGAGCATTTATCATTGAGCATTGAACATTGCACATTGGTCATTGGTGATCAGTCGTTGGTCAGCTCGTAGGGTAGGCTGAGTCCAACAAAAACTAATCACGTGCTGTTCTCAAGCCCGAAGGGTGCAAAGCACGAAAACAGGAAAACACGAAAAGGAAGAAATGAATAGCTCGCTGGCAGCTGTAACTGCCTTAAGGCTGTCGCCCTTGGCTGCTGAAGGCTCAAGGATCGCTTCGCTTGAGGCGGAGGGCTTAAGGGTAAACATAATACCTTTGATCTTCCCCCTTTGAAAAAGGGGGAGTGAGGGGGATTCTACAGATGCCGGATGCCAGGACCACGGATCCGAGACCAATAACCGCCGAACGTTCTGTCGTTTTCTTTCGTGCTATCAATTTTTCGTGTTTTCGTGATGAAAAAAGCTTGAGGCTGATGAGCCGCGCCCACCAATGCCAAATGTTCAATGATAAATGTTCAATGATAAATGACCCCGCCTTTCGCCTCCAGCGAAGCGGTCCTGGAACCTTTAGCTTCTCGCCTCTGATCCCACCTATCTCACGTACCCGAACCTGGCAATTGGAATTTGCTGCGCGAGCGAGGTCAGCTCCGACGCCCGCCGGGTCGGTTCCAGGGTCAGGACCATCACCATGTCCTTTTTGATGGGAATGGTGAGCGTGCCACTCTTATCCTTCTTATCCCACATCAACATGGCGTTTTTCCCGGAAACATTGACCGTCTTCATGACCTGATCACTGGTTTCCATGTTCATCTTCATGGCCGCCATACCCTGAAATCCCTGGACCTGGGGGGCCATCTGGCCGGCCACGATGGACAACTGCGCTGTTCTCTTGCCGTCCCGGGACTTGTATTCCTGATTCAGCGAAGACCACTTCTGCCCTCCCATTTCCATATTCATGCCGTCGGGTTCTCCGGACGGGACCATCCCGCCGAGGGTCCGCGGAAGCATGGGAAGCCACGCCTTGTAGTCAAAGGCGCCCGCGACTGCGGGCATGAACAGCAGGGCCAGGACCACCACCAAGGATACCTTCTTCATGATATTTTTCCTCCTGTGTTTTTTGACAGCAAGATATCAGACTGTGGTTAAAACGGCAAGGAAAATTGAAGGAGGCCGTGGATGGAGATTGGTGAAGACTTCAGGGCCGCTTCACTTGAGGCGAGGGGAGATCAATCATCTATCATCTCACTGCTGTCCAATTAAGAATTTAAAAAACCTCGTAACTGGCTGTAAATAAAACAAATAGTTACGAAACAGGATGGGATCGATTTGAAATTGGATTAGGCCTTTTGATACTCCTATCGGTGTTGTGAATAAAATATCGAAAGGAGACAATCAGTGCACCAAGGTCAAACCGTATTCTCCCAGATCATGGATTTTCTGCCGATCAAAAAATTTCGTCAGTGTGTTGACCGTTATAGAGGTAATTTTCGTGTACGTTCTTTCACATGCTATGATCAGTTTTTGTGTATGGCTTTTGCCCAGCTGACCTACCGCGAGAGCCTTCGTGATATTGAATGCTGTCTACGGGCCATGAGAGCAAAGCTTTATCACATAGGCATACGGGGTAACGTCTCGCGTTCTACCATAGCCTATGCCAATGAAAATCGGGACTGGCGTATATATTGTGATTTTGCCCAAATTCTTATCCACCAGGCCCGTCAGCTATACGCAGATGATGATTTTGGGCTTCAGCTTCAAGAAACGGTTTACGCCCTGGATGCTACGATTATCGACTTATGTCTGTCGGTATTTCCCTGGGCTCGTTTCCGGAAAACCAAGGGCGGCATTAAATTGCATACACTCTTGGACCTGAAGGGAAGCATTCCTTCTTTCATACGCATAACCGAGGCAGCTGTTCATGAAATCAACATCCTGGATGAACTCATACCGGAGGCCGGCGCCATTTACATAATGGACCGTGGCTACCTGGATTTTCAACGACTTTATGAGACGCCTTTACTCGATGCCGGTGGATAAAGCCTGCGGGCTGAGATGCGACCAGATAGTCGTTCCAACCGGTTTCTATACTAACAAGAATTATCCAGAAAAACTTCGCCGAGTTGTATTTGTCGACACAGAAAAAGACCACAGGTTAAACTTGCTGACAAACCAAATGATGTTGCCCGCACTAACAATCGCAGACCTCTACCGATGTCGATGGCAAGTTGAATTGTTCTTCAAATGGATCAAGCAGCATCTCAGAATAAAGGCCTTTTATGGCACCTCCGAAAACGCGGTAAAGACCCAAATCTGGATCGCGATATCCGTTTATGTCCTGGTGGCCATCATAAAGAGCCAGCTGAAAATACACTTGAGCCTCTACACAATTCTACAGATTTTTAGCATTACTCTTTTCGAGAAAATGCCCATTTTACAGGCGCTCACA
>JAFDGP010000050.1 GCA_019309245.1 Deltaproteobacteria bacterium
TGCAGCTGAAAAACTGGCAAACACGGTTCGGGAAGTATTGCCGCAGTCTCGGGATCAAGCGCTAGTCCATTTACCGCTGGACATGACGCCCTTAAGACAATCGCAACAACGCTGGTTCGATGCCATCGGGGTCAACCACCTGATTGTGGCCGAATTTGAAGACAGTGCCCTGCTCAAGGAATTCGGCCAGCACGGTGACGGGATCTTTGCCGCTCCCAGTGTTGTCGAAAAACAGGTCTGCAGGCAGTATCAGGTACAAATTGTGGGACGAACCGGTGCCATACGGGAACAGTTTTATGCTATCTCTCTTGAACGGATCATCAAGCATCCGGCAATAACGGCCATTTCAGATTCCGCGCGCAAGGACCTTTTTGGGTGAACGAATGGCCGCCCAAAAAAGGCGGCCATAAATCACATCCCGTTAACGGCCTTCGTTTATGCTTGACGAACGGCCTTTTCATGGGAGGGGCTATGGGAAAGAATAAAGCATCCAAGAACATTCATAAGCCGCAACCCGCAACCCAAAAAAGGGTCGTGGGTCTGGAAACCATGCTAATCGTTGTGGTGATCGCCCTGGTAGTGGGGTTTGTCGCAGGAGAAATCATGGGCCGCTCCGGGTCCAATCACCAAGCCAAGACCCCGCAGCCTATCGCTTCTGTGTCGGCGCCACCCCCGATGTCCCCCGCGCCCTCGGACGCAGCCGAGATTGAAAGACAACAGAAGATCGCAACGGCCCATCCCGGCGACGCACAGGCCTGGATCGAACTGGGAAATTTGTATTTTGACAATCATCGGGTCAAAGAAGCAATCCAGGCATACAATAAGGCGCTCGAGCTGAGCCCGTACAACGTCGACGTCTGGACCGACCTGGGCATCATGTATCGCCGAGACGGCCGCTTTTTTGAGGCCATCGGGGCCTTTAACAGGGTCCTTGACATCAACCAAACCCATGAGCAGGCCCTTTTTAACAAAGGGATCGTGTTGATGCATGACCTGGGCGATCAAATGGGGGGCATCACGGCGTGGGAGGCGCTTTTGCAGGCGAATCCATCCGCCAAGACGGCCGACGGACGGTCCATCCGCGTGTTTGTCGACCACATGAAAAAAGAGCTATCTGGGAAGAGTCCGTAGACTTGGCATCCATCCAAACGTCTCTTTTGTCCAATTTCTACATCAGCTCAGATCAACACCGAACTTACAGACCAACCGTGAATTCGGACTCGGCCGGGTCCGCATTCTTCAACCAATCCCGTTTCAGCCATGCAAAATAGGCTTGAGCGGTATCCGCCATCTCCCTTGCCGTCTCCAGGCGAACAATCGCTTTTCTGAAACCGCTGCTCCGGGGACAGCCCTTCACAAACCAGCACAACCGGCTGCGCATCATGCGCACCGCCCGGGTCTCCCCAAACTGTTCCACCCCATGGTGGAGGTAGCGCAACATGGTCTCCAGCCGGCTGGACAGGGTCGGAGCCTTTGGGGTCCGGCCGTTCATCAAATCCAACGTCTGGGAAAAAATCCATGGATTTCCCATGGCAGCCCGGCCGATCATCATGGCATCGCATCCGGTTTTCTGCTGCATGTCCACAACATCCTGCGGGCTCCTCAGGTCCCCGTTTCCGATAACCACGATGGACAAGCTTTCTTTCAGCCTGGCAATGACGGACCAGTCCGCCTTTCCGGAAAACCCCTGCACGGCCGTACGGGGATGGATGGTCACGGCATCCATCCCCAAGTCTTGAGCCAGCCGGCCCACTGCAACGGCCTGATCCCCGGACGGATCCCAACCTGAACGCATTTTGACCGTAACAGGGACGTTCACGGCCCGCCGCACCGCGCACAAAAGCTCGGCCAGCCCGTGGAGATCGCGCATCAGGGCCGCCCCTGCTCCCTGTCTGACCACCTTGCGCACCGAACAACCCAGGTTGATATCCACCATGGCCGCGCCATGGGCCCGGGCAATTTGGGCCGCGTCGGCCATGACCCGGGGTTCTTTTCCAAAAATCTGGACGCACAAAGGCTGTTCTGAGGGATGGCTTTCCAACAGCTCCAGTGTCTTTCGCCCTTTTCGAACCAAACCGTTTGCGCTGATCATTTCGGAAACCACCAGTGCACACCCCTGTTCTTTGGCCAGCCGCCTCAATGGCAACTGCGTGATGCCTGCCATCGGCGCCAGAATCAAGGGATTGGCCAGGGCCACATCTCCGATCTTGATGGGTTTGCACATTGTCTCAGCCTTGCCTCGCATAGCCCTATCATTTTGAACAACCACTATATCCTGCATGGTTTAACCCCAGACAGCCCTACATATGGTATTTCTTCTTGACACCCCGCTGTAAGTATCATAGGGGAAAGGCCAAGGATTCCGGCTCGCTCGCGAACACGTCCCGGCCGACCCAAGACGTTTCATAAGGAGGATGCATGGGCATTTGCCAGAATTGTTCAACGCGATGGTGGATTTTTGCTGCGGTCACGATGCTGTCGTTCCACCCGGCGGGTTTTCTTTTGAGCCACTTCCCATGGGCTGAACCCAGCTCTTGTGCCGCGGCCTCTGTGGCTGAGGCCATGATCTATCCCCAAAAAGACAGGCCCACACCCACCAGGCGCCTGCTGGGAGCCCAGGTCCTGGTCTTCAGGTCTAGAGACTACCACGAATTGCGGCAAGCCATGCTTGACCTCAAGAAGGCCGGGGTCAATACCGTCATGGTACGCGCTTTTCAGAATCCGGGCGACAGGATCTATCCGTTCGCCGACCCCCGTTATCAAATCGGCGCCTATTTTAAGACAACGCATGCCCCGGTCGTGGATCCGGTATTGGGCCGGATCGTGTCGATTGCCCATGGGATCGGCCTGCGCGTCTTTGCCTGGCTCGAGACCCGAAAGATGCCCTTGCACTTACCGGCCCCAAAAAAATCCAAGGCCCTCTCATACTCTTTTGAGACCGCCACCTACAAACACAACGCCATGTGGAGCATCTTTGACGAAACCGTTCATGGTGCCCTTGTTGGCCTGTTTTATGATGCGGCCCGTTCGGGGGTCGACGGAATCTTGATCCAGGACGACCTCATCATGTATCGCCATGAGGATTTCAACCCCAAGGCGGTCAGCCTATTCGAAGCGAAAATGCACCGGCAGCTGGACCCGAAAGAGCTTTTCCAGGATGTCTTCACCGACCAACAGGGTCGATGGTGTGTGGGGCATTATTCAAACACCTTCTGGGCCTGGGCCCGCTGGAAGAATCAGAAGCTCTTGCAGTTCGCAATGGACCTGATCCGATCAGCCAAGGCCGCCAACCCGGAGATCGAAATCGCCATGAACTTCATGTACGAATCGCTTACAGCCCCCAAAAACGCGCTTGCCTGGATGTCGCAAAGCCTGGCTGAAGCAGTCAAGCTGCCCATAGACTATTACGCCATCATGGCCTATCATCGACAAATGAGACACGAACTCGAGCTGAGCCAGAACGCCGCCTACAACAAGATTTCCACCATGACCGCCCAGGCGCTCGCTTTGGTAAACAATCCTCACAGGATCTTGATGAAGGTCCAGATGACGGACTGGAAGACACGCAAGGCAATTCCCCCGGATGAAGCGGGCAAGGTCTTTCAACTCATCAGTGACCAGGGCGAGGTCAGCCTCGCCTTCATTCCCTATTGCCCATCGTCTCCGTTGAACGTCATCGGCGGCTATTATCGGCAATAGACTCCAAATAGGCCTTCCACTCCACGGGCACCAGCGTCTTTTTCTTCGTGTTACAGGTCTTACAGGCGGGAACCACATTGCCCTTCTTCGACCTGCCGCCCCGTGCCAAGGGCACGATGTGATCCATGGTCAGGTCCGCCGGTCGAACAGCCCTGCCGCAATAATGGCACCGGCCGCGGGCCACGCGTCGCTTCCACCACTGCGATCGCCTCAGTATACGGGCCTTTTGTCGCTCGGCCTTGATCCAACCTTCGTCAATATCGAACTGTGATGGCTGTGTCATCAAACACGAATTTACGTGATCAAGGGGTAATGGTTCAAGGAAAAAACGCGGCCCCGGGACGGCCCGGATCCACCGGTTGCCGAGTTTGCCGGAGATGTGAGGCGGTGGGCGTGCCGACGTACTGTTGTACTTCAAGCGCCCACCAACAAAGCAGATCCGGTAAAATCGGCCTCCCCGAAGGGCCAAAAAAACGAAGATCAAAATGGATCTGCCCACGCTGAAGCCAAGTGAAGGGCTTCAACCAGCGTTTTTGTTCAACACACTGCAATCATGCCATAAGAGTCCGATCTTCGTTTTTTTGGCGGTGGATTTGGGGACGGGGAAGTGCCTTGCAAACCACAGCAATGTGGCCTATAGTCTTGATCATGAAACAAATCAGTCAAAGATGTCCGGACAAACCCCTCAGGAGGACCCGTTCGACCCCATGATGAGTCCAGGACCCACGATACCTGCCGAAACAATCCCGGAAAGCCTCCGGTTTACCGATCTTGACCTGCCGGAATCGGTGATAAAAGGAATTCGGGATGCTGGATTTGAGGTCTGCACGCCGATTCAGACCCTGTCTTTGCCGATCACCCTTCAAGGCAAAGATATCGCCGCCCAGGCCCAGACCGGCACTGGCAAGACAGCCACGTTTTTGATCACCATTTTTTCCCGATTGCTCACAGACAGGCGCCGAAAGCCAGCAGGTCCCCGGGCGCTCGTGATCGCCCCTACCCGCGAGCTGGCCTTGCAAATCTGTGAAGAGGCCAAGCTACTGGGGGCCCACACGGGCCTTGAGGTGCTGGCCGTATTCGGCGGGGTTGACTACCAGAAGCAGGAAAAGGCCCTCAGGCAGGGCCCCGACATCGTGGTGGCCACCCCGGGCCGCCTGATTGATTACTTGAAACAAAAGGTCTTTCGTCCCGGCAACATCCGGATCGTGGTAATTGATGAGGCTGACCGGCTTTTCGATATGGGATTCCTCAAAGACCTGCGTTATCTACTCCGGCGCCTGCCTGCCTATAACAAACGCCAGTCCATGCTCTTTTCCGCCACCCTGTCTTATGCGGTCATGGAGCTCGCCTACGAGCACATGAACAACGCCCAGGAGGTCTTTGCAAGCCCGCAAAAGATTACTGTTGAAGAAATCGACCAGGTCTTGTTTCACGTGGGCAATCCGGTAAAATTCAACCTGCTCCTGGGCATCCTCAAGCGCGAACCATGGCATCGTATTCTTATATTTTGTAACACCCGTACCGGGGTGGAGATGCTTGCCCGACGACTCCAGGGCAATGGGCTTCCGGCGGTCGGTATCACCGGAACCGTACATCAGAAAAAACGCCTCAAGATCATGCAGCGATTCAAGGCAGGAGAGGTCAAGATCCTGGTTGCCACGGATGTGGCGTCCCGGGGAATCCATGTCGAAGACATTGACATTGTTATCAATTACGACATCCCCCAGGATCCCGAAGACTATGTGCACCGGATCGGACGCACGGGAAGGGCCGGAAAGACTGGCAGGGCGATTACGCTGGCTTGCGAAACATATGTATACCACTTGGAGGCGGTCGAATCGCTTATCCGGGAAAAAATCAAGGTCCTGTGGGCGGAAGAGGACTGGTATGAACCGGACCGGAGTCGACCCCACAAGCCTCGACGCAGAAAGGCCCGCCGGCCACGGCGAACCGGCGCCGGCCGTGTAAAAAAAGGCAAGCGGACACCCTTGAAGGCCAAAGGCACGCAGCGCACATCCCCAACGCCACACCACGCGTCTGCCCATCGGTGAGACCCCGCACCGGCCGAACTCTCAGCGAGCGCTTTGTACAACGGACTGTCGCCCAGACTGCATATCCAGGATTGCCCCGGCAGACCCCTACAAAAGGGTTCAGCGGCCCAAGCCAATGCCTGACAGCCACTGATCCACGGCCTTTTCAAGGCGTTGATAATACATCATGGAGCCACCCAGGCCTTTTCTTCCAAAAAAATAATTGATCTCCAAGAACAAAGGGCCTTCAAATACGCCCCGCTCGGGGAAAAGCAGATCAAATCCGGCAAGATTGATGCCCGTCCTGGCGCAAAACGCGCCTACGGCCTCCCTGCCGGCCACCTGCAACTGGGGTTCCGATTCCGGATCAATCATCGCGCCGGCAGTCAAGTTGGTCCGAAATTCGCCTTTGGACACCTGGCAACGCCAATAACTGTACACCTGATCGCCGATCACCACCACACGGAGCGATCGTCCGCCGTGGGGGACAAAGGCCTGCAACAGGAATCGGCTGCACCCGGCATCTTGCAACAACGCCGCTCGTTCCAGACACGACCGCAAGTCTTCCCGCGTCTTTATCAGAAATACACCTTCACCCTCGCCGCCCAGGTCAAATTTGAACACACACGGATAGCCCACCGGGCTGTTTCGCCCATGACGGTCATCAAATTCCGAGACGCTGTCAAAGACCCGGGTCTCAGGCATTGGGACGCCCATCTCCGTAAAGAGCCGTGCCTGGCCCACCTTGCCCGGATAGTCAAACCGGACGTCATAGTTTGGGAAAACGTGCAAACAGTGTTTGCGGCACATCCTGTAAAGCGCCTCGCAAGGGCCTTGCGGGAGAATGACAGCACGGGCCTTTCGAATGGCGGTCTCATCGTCGGCATTCGGCTGTCGTCCTGCACACAGGATATTCTGATCTCCAACAATATTCGGATGAAACGAAAGAATCATGGACACCCGGTTCCACCTTCAAACCACTGGCCTCGAACCACGAATCAAAATAGGGAGAAGAAAACCAAAATTCCCCGTTTAATGCTAGAATTATGAACGATGTTCAACGGTGTATAAAAAGAATCGCCAGGCCCGGAAACACGCCGCAGCCTGTTATACTAACCTCCTGATCACCCTCTCATCTGTGGTCCAGTTCCTCTGGACCCGGACCCAGAGCTTTAAAAACACCCGACAACCCACCATCTGTTCAATATCTTTTCTGGCGGCAGTACCGATTCGCTTCAGCTTGTGCCCGCCGGCCCCGATGATGATAGGTTTTTGGGATTCGCGCTCCACGTGAATGGTGGCTTCAATGTCCACGAGATCCCGGTCGGAACGTTTTTTGAAGGCCTCCACCGTCACGGCGACCGCATAGGGAATTTCCTGACCTGTCATGCGAAACACTTTCTCACGGATCAACTCGCCAGCAATAAAGCGTTCCGGCACGTCCGTAACGCTGTCCTCAGGATAGTAACGAGGACCTTCGGGCAAGGCCCTTTCCATCACCAGCACCAGGTCCTCCACCTGCGTTCCTTCCAGGGCCGATATTGGCACAATCGCTTCGAAGGAATACGCTTGATCCCACCGTGCGATCTGCGAAAGCAGCACCTCCTTGTCCAACAGGTCCACCTTGTTGATCGCAAGCACCGCCGAGAGCGCAATCTTTTTTAAGGAATCAAGAATCAGTCCATTGGACCGCTCGTCCCCTACGGTCGCATCGACCACCCACAACACGAGATCCACCCCTTTGAGTACCTTCATGGCCACATCCACAATGAGCCGGTTCAATGGACCCTTAGCTCGGTGGATGCCGGGTGTATCCAGGAAGATCAACTGAGCGTTGGGCCGGTGGGCAATCCCCAGGATCCGGTGCCGCGTGGTTTGAGGCTTGCTTGAGGTGATCGCGATCTTTTGCCCCACCACCCGGTTGAGCAGGGTGGATTTGCCCACATTGGGCGCCCCCACGATGCCGATAAACCCCGACCTGAATTGGACGCTATCGCCCATGACCTTTGCCCTGTGTTTTTGTGCCTATCCGCGTCTTGAGCGCCAGCTGGGCGGAATCCAAGACGGGACCCCACATGGCTTCGAAAAACAGCGAGCCTGCCAACTGGCAACTGAGAATATCGGATTCGGGACAACTTTCAAAGAAAATATAAGGCAGGAACGCAAGCGGGAGGTGAATCTTCTTAAGAAACTCAACTCAAATCGCGGCCCCACGGATTTAAGGAAATCCACACATTCGCCGATAGTTGTCGCATTCTCGCCTATTGAGAAATGGACACGGCTCTTTGAGGAACCATTTTTTGGCGGGACACCAGAAATATGCTTTGAAAGGCTCGTTGCACGCCGAGGCCCGGAGCTTTTTTCTGCTCGTACTCCCAAAACAAATCTTGTTTCGCTCTGTCTTGACCTGCCAGACACCCATGGTTTCCCTCCGGCGGGGGGCGTTCGCGACCTTGCGCCCTGTCTGCGCGGCATTGTGCCGTTCTACAAAGGACTGCCGCGGAACCACCCCTGAGAGTGCTGTCCAAGCATCTTTGTTTAACGGACAGACAATACAGGGTCTAGCAAGTTGTATGCCACAGCCGCAATCTGTGGGCCATACAGGCCATGTGTCAAAGCCGCTGTGCGGTTTTTAAAGGGGGACGGATAGAACAATTTCATAACGCTGGATATAATCCGGCTGCCACGGGCCGGCAAACGGACCGACGGTCTTTCCAACTCCGTGCCTTGCATAAGGCCTGGTGGGAATTCGCAGGCAGTTGCTCCGCAAAGTTTGCCGCACGCGTTCTTGGTTATGGTAATGATTCGCTATCCGGCCTCGACGGCCTTTGATTTTTGGAAAAAAGGCCGGCCAAGATCGCCTGGGGAGAAGGGAAAAATTCTTCGTTGCCGCCGTTAATGACTTGAACCGCCCAGCAGGAACGTAACAATTTTCGCTGCTTTCGATCGGCGAAAACATATTGCATTCTCATCAATTCCAAATCAATCGGGCACAAGGCATCCTTTTGAGCGGCCTCAGCCAGCAGCCCCTTAAAACGCTGGTCGTCTTTGTGAAATTCAAGGGTGGAAGAAAGTGCAAACGCCCGCTCCAGGTAAGATTGATAGAGCCTGATCCGGCTGGCAGGAATGGTTCCGTAAAACGACGATGCTGGATATTGGGAAGGCCTAGGCACCACATTTGGCCTGTCTTTGACAGGACCTGCCCGCCATGTGATTTCACCGTCTGCGTCTTGCCGTCCACGGCCGCCTTTTTTTACGTTGCAATGAAAGCCCTCCCGCAAAAACGTCACCACGCCGAAAAACAAGCGATGAAACAAGCCAGGCTGTGAGCAGGCCCTCTTGATCCGGCTACAAGGCTCCAAAAACGCCCAAAATACCGCCACTGGCCAATACAACCATTCCATGGACGCTTCCTCCTTTCAAATACCGCGGACGTCTTGACAGACCCGTCCGCGCCCACTTTGAAGGCGCTCGAATCGCGGTCTTGTCCACTGTAAAACGCAAGGCTTCTTTGAAACAAGGTTAGAAGTTTTTAGCCCAATAGTCGTAATGCTGAAAGTGACATGAAAAGGGAATAACGTACAGGGGGCCCTCATGGCTCAGACAAACAACCGCACAGGTCGATCAAAAGCCTGCGCCTTTCGTCTGTCCATCATATGCGCACACCCTGGTAAGGGTAACAATAACATAACCTGATTTTGGTCGGGTATCACGCGGAAACCACATATGCAAGAAAAAAATGCGGGCCTTGAACTTAACCAAAATTGAACTTTTTTCTAAGGTCTCGACACCTACTGCGAAAACGGATGAAAGCACAGGCACTTGGCCGCCGGGCCGGCCTACGAGGCGCAGTGCGCAAAATAATACCTCAGGGCCAGTCGGGCATATTCCTGGGCCCTGGCCCTTAATAGCTTGTCGTGCACTACCAGCACGGCCACGGCCAATTTCTTGGCCCCTTTTTTTTGTGCCCCATAACCCACAAACCAATCGTAGAGCCAGCGATCATCGTCGTTTTTGATGGACCCGGTCTTTCCGCCCAGAAACAGTTTGGACAAGACGCGGTCCCGCCGGTATCCTTTGAACGCCCGCCGGGCTGTGCCGCGTGTAACCGTGGCGGCCATCAAGCGCATCATTTCCCGGCTGGTCCGCACCGACATGACCCGCCGGGATTCCGGCTCACGGCCGGAGTATACCGCCTGAGAGTGCCTGTCTGTGATCCGTTCGATAATTCGTGGCTCCACGAACCACCCGCCGTTCACCACGGCGGCAGCGATAATAGCACCGTGCAGCGGCGATATCCGGGTCCTGCGATTGAACCCGCAAGCAACCTCTGCCCAATGGTAGGGGTCATTATCAACGGAAAACCGGCTCCGCTCCACTGGCAATTCTCCGTCAATGGCCTGGTTGAATCCAAATCGCTTGGCATATTCTTCTAGCAGGTCCTTTTTCAGAAAAAAGATCCCCAATTTCCCAAAGGCAGGATTGATGGACCTGGCAAAACAGTCTCGCAAGGAGATGCGGTTCGTATAGCGGTTCGTGCCAGCTGTCAGCTGTTTCCGATAAAGGGTATGGCCCCGGCCGTTGTAGGTCAGGGTGGAACCGGCTGAAAGACCGCAGCGCTCAATGGCAGCCGTGGCACTGACGATCTTAAAGACACTGGCAGCCGGAAACGTACTGTGCAGGCAGATGTCACCCGCATTGCCCCTGTTATTGCACCCCACCATGGAAAACACGCGGCCGGAAACGGGATCCATGGCCACAAACCCGACCGCCGGAGAGTGGGCAGCCCCGATCTTTTTTTGCATGTAATGCTGGAGCGCGGGTTCCAGCGTCGAAACCATGAAAAATTTTTCGCCCCTGTAGGTAAAGGCAAATCGGCCGTCCAGGTTTTGCGAAACGGCATTGGGGTCGATAAGGTCTCTCAGGGTCTTTTCGTCGAACAACCCAAACGCACGGCCTTCGTGTTCGGAGCAATCTGCGATCCGCGACAGGCCATCAAACCAGCCATTGGAAAGCGCGGCCTTGAATACCCCGACGCCGAGAAGTACCGATATCAACAAGGCGGCAAGCCACCAGGCGCGCTCAAGCGCCTTCCTTTTGCGCCTACTGCGTTGAAGCCTTTGCTGGTATTTCCTCCAATGCTGATCCCTGAACGCAACGTCCAAGTGATAATCCACCATCGCCTCTTGGTCCGTGTTTGAAGCCATTGACCCCCGTCAGAAATCAGCGACTACCGGTTGAACTGCCGGTATGAGGAAAACCCCTGAAGGGGGCCTCAACACAAAAGCTCTCCTGGCAATCGTTA
>JAFDGP010000051.1 GCA_019309245.1 Deltaproteobacteria bacterium
GGGCAGCCTCCGGGAAGCCTCGAATGAAGATGACCCGCCGACGGGAAGCAGCACTCAGGGCGCAGGTCCACCTGGTCGATCAGAGACGCATTCTGTATCTTCGATGTGGGACGATTGACCAGGGTCGCATTGGGCGGATTCCCGGAAGGCTTATTGCATCCCTGGCGGACAAGTCTCGGGACGAGATCGAACAATACCTGCTGACATTGGAACGATCGCTTCCCCGGTCCGAATACAAGCTTTATGTTTACACGACGCTGGACCTGCAGCGCTTCTTCCCTGATTTTATGGCCAAGAAGCTCCCCGAAGGACTGGATCAGAACAGCCTGGACGAACATTTTGAACAGGAAATATGCCGCCTTCATGGTGACCGGGTGTTTTGGGCCGGGGAAGCAATCGGCAATGTATTGCACGAATACCTGGTTCGGTACGTAATCATGTTTTTTGACAGCGAGTTTGCCGGCAGCACATTGCTGGAAGATTATGTCAAAGACTTTATCAACCGACACCGGGCTCGTCGGTCCCCGCGAACACAAAGCGCTGTTACTTTCGAACAGGCCAGTACCATCTTTGGTATCAAAAAAGAGGCCTTGAGGACCATGACCACACGGGGGCTCACCCGGCTCTATCGCCGGATGGCGAAGAAGTTACATCCGGACACGGGCGGAAGCCATGAAGCCTTTGTTGAACTTACGGAAGCCTACCATGCATTGCTGCGTCAAAAGAAACCCATGGGCAGATGAGTTGCTAAGTGCCGGCGTAAGAAAAAAATTGGCAGGAAAAAAGGAGCGGATGTGATGAAGGCCCTGGTGCTGTCGGGCGGAAAGGGGACCAGGCTCAGGCCGTTGACCTATACTATTCCGAAACAGCTCGTTCCCGTTGCCAACGAGCCGATCCTGGGTTACGTGTTCGGCCATATTCGTGATGCGGGTATTAAAGAGGTGGGCGTGGTGGTCTCGCCGGAAAGCCAGGAAGACGTCCGCGCTTACCTCGGCAAAGGCAACCGATGGGGGGTTAAGGTCCGATATATCCTGCAGCCGGAACCTTTAGGGCTTGCCCATGCGGTCAAAACAGCCCGGCCTTTTCTGGGCGATTCATCCTTTGTGATGTATCTGGGAGACAATCTGCTTGCCCAGGGGATCCGCGAATTCATGGAGGATTTTCTGGCCGGCGATGCCGATGCCTTGATTTTCCTCAAGGAGGTGGATAACCCCAAGGCCTTCGGCGTCGCGGTGCTGGATAAACAGGGCAACATTGTCAGGCTGGTCGAAAAGCCGAAAAAGCCGCCGTCGAATCTGGCTCTGGTTGGGGTCTATTTCTTTTCTCCGCGTATCCACGACGCCATTGACAGCATCTCGCCTTCGGCGCGCGGAGAGCTGGAAATCACGGATGCGATTCAGGGCCTGATGCGATCGGGTGGGACCGTAAAGGGACAGGTCCTGGATGAGTGGTGGCTGGATACGGGGAAAAAAGATGATTTTTTGGCCGCCAATACCGTGGTACTGGATGGTTATGTGAAACGGAGCGTGGAAGGAAAGGCGGACGCAAAAAGCAGGGTGGACGGACGCGTGCAGCTGGACAAGACGGCTAGGGTGACCAACAGCCATATCCGCGGCCCCGTCGTGATTGGAAAGCGTTGCACAATTGTGGATTCTTTTATCGGGCCCTATACGACAATCGGTCACGGGACGCGGGTTGTCAATTCCGCGATTGAACATTCGGTGATTCTGGACGGCTGTTTGATCGCCAATATCCCGAGGCTCGAAGACAGCCTCATCGGCAGGAAAGCCAGGGTCGTGCGTGAGGAGACAAATCACAGCAAGGCATTACGACTCCTTATCGGTGATGCCAATGTTGTAGAGGTATAACCCTCTTAAGAGGGTCAATTCAAATTGCGGTTCACGCATTAAGAACAATTTGCATCTGTTGCGGCGAAGAACTTTAAAAAATAGTCACGAAAGCACGAAAGCACGAAATAAAAGAAATTGAGGTTTTCGTCCTTTGCGCCCTACGTCCTTGAGAACAACACGTGTTTTGCGGCTTGACGCCTTGAAAACATCACGTGATAAATTTTTTTTGGTTCCGGCTCGTTCTACGGGCTTTCTTCAAGAAGGCGTGCCACCACATTGAAAACCTGATCCACCGAAATAGCCGACATGCACTGGGGGTCGCGGCAGGCGCTCTTGCGATGATTGTACGCCGAAAGGCACGGGCTGCAACTCAGACCCGCAAATAAACAGGTGGTCCTGGAACCGAGTGGGGCGTACAGCACGGGGGTTTCCGGCCCGTAGAGCACCACCGTCTTAATGGTTGTCAGTGCGGCAAAATGGGGGGGGCCACTGTCGGCTGTCACAAGCACATCAGCGAGGTTGAACAAATCCAGAAGATCTTTGAATGATGTCTTCCCGGTAAAGTCCATACAGGATCCCGGCTCCACGCGGGACATGATTTGATCGGCCGCGGCCTTTGCATCATCCGTCCCAATGATGACCACAGTTGTCTCGCTAAATCTTTGCAATATCCTTTCAACTAACCCTGCATAGTTTTCTACGGGCCAGGCCCGAATGGGCAACAGACCGGCCCCTGGATTCAACAATACGAGCTGTCTCGCTGTGTGCACAGACGGGTTGATGCGCCCCAGGCGGCCGCGTAATGCCTCCAGGTCGCGTTGTGAGGATCGAAACAGGGGCACTTCCAGTGCCTTATCATCAATAGCGGCTTTGACCAGGGGATACTCCCGCGGCCTCTCAAGGGCCTTGACCAGCGCGAGAAAATTTTTTGCCATGTGTTGGTGGCAGTTGTAGTAAACTGGATGGGTGATAAACCCGCCGCGATACAGTCCCTCTTCAAAGTATGGTGTATAGCCGACTCGCCTTCGGGCCCCGGAAAGTCCGCTCAGCAACGCGGAAAAGCGGGAAAAAAGCTCCAGGTCCAACACGGTGTCGATACCTGCCCGGTGGATCGCCTTAAGTGCCTGATAGGTGGACCAAAGAAAGTGAAATGTGGATCGCATCCTGATGGTGATGACCTGCGAGGCGGGGATGATCTTCAGGATATCGAGAGGGTATCGGTTCCGTTCAAAAATCAGGAAGTAGAGCCTTGCATCCGGATAGATGTCTTTGACATGCTGCATCGCAGGATAGGCCAGCACGACGCTGCCCATTTCCGACAGTTCAATGAATAGGATGTTTTTCGGCTTATCATGGCGGTCCGAGGGCTCTAATGGCTCCTTTCGGAGCCAAGTGGATACCTTGTGGGCGGCAGAGAGCGCAAGGCAGGCCGGGATGCCCATCCATTTGTCGATTGCCCTGATGAGGTCGATATTCATTGACGGCAGCCGAGACCCTTGAGCCTATTTTGAGTGAAACAAGATCCGGGCGATGTCATTATAAAAAACAAAGACCATGAGCAAGATCAGAAGTGCCATCCCGATTTGCTGGGCCACTTCACGCATTTTCAGATTGACCGGACGACGGGTGAGGGCTTCAACCACGAAAAACATCAGGTGCCCGCCGTCCAAGACGGGAATCGGCAACAGGTTGAGAATGCCGAGGTTGACACTCAACAGGGCAATGAAAAAGATAAAACTCGTCATGCCGGCCCTGGCGTTTTCTCCCGCCAGCTGTGCGATCATGATCGGGCCGCCGATGGTCTTGGCAGAGAGCTTTCCGGTCAGAATCTTGCCGACGGAAACCACCGTGAGTTCGGCGATTTTCCATGTCTGCCGGAGACCCTCGGCCAAACACCCGATCGGGCTGAGGCGTTGGATGCTGTAGTTGCCCGAGGCGGTGATCCCGATGACGTACTTGTCCTCCGGTTCCCCGAACAGGTTCTGTGAGGCCACCTGTTTGGGGGTGATCCTTAGGGACAATATTTCCCCTTCGCGAGACACCTCGAACACCAGAGGGTGGGACCCCCGTTGCGTAATCAAGGCTGCCATTTCCTCCCAGCGGTCCACCCGGACTCCATCCACAGATACGATCGTGTCTCCCGGTTGGATCCCGGCGGCCTGGGCGGGCATGTCCTGCTGGACGGCACCGACTTCAGGTTTCATGATCGGAAGTCCGGAAATTTGAAAGAAGCCGTAAAAGATCAACACGGCAAGAAAAAAATTGAAGGCGGGGCCTGCCAGGACGATCAAAGCACGTCTGAATACAGTTTTATGGGAAAATGATAAGGGAATTAGGGCCGGGTCAATTTCCGAATCAGGGGTTTCGCCCACCATCTTGACGTATCCGCCCAGCGGGAGCGCCGATATGCGATAATCGGTCATGCCGATTTTTTTGCCCACAATTCTGGGGCCGAATCCCAGCGAAAACTTTTCCACGCCCACCCCGAGCAGCTTGGCCACAAGAAAGTGGCCGAACTCGTGGACAAAGATCAATACCCCCAGTACAATCGCCAGTGAAACAATACTGGTACTCATAAAAGATCCTCGGCAGTCTGCCGTGCCCAGCCGTCTACAGCCAGGATATCCGACAGACCGGGGTCGCTAACAGGTTCATGTTTGTTCATCGTCTCTTCGACGACCTCAGAGATCCGGGCCAGGCTCAGACGATGATTCAAAAATGCATGGACTGCCACCTCATCCGCCGCATTCAGGACGGCAGGATAGGTCTGCCCCGCCCGGCAGGCCTCCAGCGCCAGTGCCAGGCAGGGAAACTTCTTCAAGTCTGGATCTCGGAACGTCAGGGCTCCGAGCATCGTAAAATCCGGGGCAGACAGCTCTAGAGGCAGGCGCTTTGGATACGACAACGCATAAGCGATCGGAATCCTCATATCGGGCTCGCCCAGTTGGGCCATGACCGACCCGTCGAAAAAAACCACCATGGAATGAACGATGCTTTCAGGATGGATCACTACCCGGATCATATCCAGGGTGACATCGAAGAGCCAGGTGGCTTCAATGACCTCCAAACCCTTGTTCATCAGGGTGGCGGAATCAATGGTAACCTTGGGTCCCATATCCCAGTTCGGATGACGAAGGGCCGTCTCGGGAGTAATGTCTTTCAGGGCTTGCTCCGGGGTGTTCAGCAGGGGCCCGCCCGAGGCCGTGAGCAGGATCTGTTTGAGGTCTTTTCTGCGATTTCCGCTCAGGCACTGAAAAATGGCACTGTGCTCACTGTCAATCGGTATGATGCCGGCTCCTTTCCTCCTTGCCGTATCCATCACCAAGGCCCCGGCCATGACCAGACTTTCTTTGTTGGCCAAGGCCACCGTTTTGCCGTGTTCAACCGCTGCCAGGGTCGGCAGCAGTCCGGCTGCCCCTGCCATGGCGGAGACCACCAGGTCAACCGAGTCCAGTGCGGCAGCGGCCTGATACCCCTCGGGGCCATGGAAGATAACAATACTGCGCGATCCGGAGGTCCTTTTTCGAAGCGCTTCGGCCGACGATTCATCTTGGACTACAGCGACCTCGGGGTCAAAGCGTCTCACCTGTTCGGCCAGCAGGTCCACGTTGCCGCCTGCTGCCAGGGCTGTGACCGAAAAACGTTCCGGAAATGCCGCTGCGATCCGCAGTGCATTTTTCCCGATGGAACCCGTCGATCCCAATATGGCCAAGTGTTTCATATCCACGTCACTAGATTCAGGATAGATAGGTCCTCACATAATACAAAATCGGAACTGCAAAAAGTAAACCATCAATCCTGTCAAGGATTCCACCATGGCCGGGAAGCAAGCGTCCGGAATCCTTAATCCGCGCCGAGCGCTTCAAGGCGGATTCTGTCAGGTCACCCATTTGCGCTGCCGCGCCCAGCACCGTCCCAAGCGTGACGGCAAACCACCAGGAAAGGCCACAGATCCAATACGCCTTGAATACACAGGCCATCGTTATGCTGCCTGCAAGCCCTCCTGCAGCCCCCTCGACGGTCTTTCCGGGGCTGATCGTGGGGCACAGTTTCCGGCGCCCCACAGCCCTGCCGATATAATAGGCGGCAGTGTCTCCGGCAAACACCACGGCCAGGACAAACAAGGTCCATGTGATGCCGGATTCCCATTGACGGATCAGGACCAGGTGCCCGAGCAGAAAAGGCACGTAGAGGACCCCGGTCATCATCTTTGACAGGACATGAACCGGGTCGTTCAATCCCAAGCGGCACACCCCCAGACATCCGGTAATCAGAAACACTATCACAAGGCTGGCTGAGACAGCCTTGAACGCTCCGGCATAGAATGTTGCGATAAGGACCGCGCAGAAGATGATCCCGAGCACTTTCAACCATACAGGATTTTTTTGGAACAACAGGGCGTCATATTCCAGGGTGGCCAAGATGGCGGTCAACGCCACCAACAGGGTAAAGCCGATGTGGCCTCCGAAGAAAACGATCAGCAGCACGACCGGAACGGCCAGAGCGGCTGTTGTGACCCGTTTTGTGTGTCCGGAACTCACCGGCCAGCGTCCTCTTTCGCTGCTCTTAAGAAACTCTGAAATTAAAGGCCTTAATTTCCAACCCGGACGAACCGGAACCAAAAAAGAAAAAATTTATCACGAAAACACGAAAACACGAAAGCCTCAATGTCTTTTATTTCGTGATTTCAATCTTTCGTGCTTTGCGCCCTCCGGGCTTGAGAACAGCACGTGATTATATTTTAAAGTTTTCGCTGCAAAAAACGCATATTGTTCTCAATGCGTGTGCCGCAATTTAAATCGAGTTTCTTAAGAGGGTTCGTATCCAAGACCTGTGTGTGGGGTCAGCTCTTGTTGAGTTGCTCTCCGGTCAAGCCAAAGCGGCGCTGCCGTTTTTGATATGCTTGAAGGATTTGAAAAAGTTCCTTACGCCTGAAATCGGGCCACAAGGTCCGGGTGATAAAGAGCTCGGTATAGGCGATTTGCCACAACAAGAAATTGCTGACTCTCATCTCCCCGCTGGTCCTGATCAACAGATCCGGATCCGGCATGCCATGAGTATATAGATGCTCTGAAACGACCGATTCCGAGATGGCATCGACATTGAGCTCGCCCGCTTTGACGCGGCTTGCGATACGACGCACGGCTGTGACGATTTCATGGCGCCCGCCGTAACTCAGGGCCAGGTTCAAGAGCATGCCCTGGTTGAAGCGGGTTTGTTCTATGACACCTTCAAGGACCTGGCGAACATTTTCCGGGAACCGTTCGACCTGTCCGATGGCGTTAAGGCGAATGCCGTTTTCCATCATTTCAGAAAGTTCAGACGTGAGGAATTCTTTCAGCAGCTTCATGAGGGCCGACACTTCCTGAGCCGGGCGGTTCCAGTTCTCGGTAGAAAAGGCGTATAGCGTCAACACCTTGATCCCGATCTCGCGGCAGGCGCGGACAATGTCTCGAACGGATTTCGTCCCTTCCCGGTGGCCCCTGACCCGGTTCAATGACCGTTTCTTGGCCCAGCGCCCGTTTCCATCCATGATGATGGCGACGTGTTGTGGGAGTGATTCGGTAGAGAGGGAAATATTTTTAAAATTCAAGGACTTCCTTCTCTTTTTCCTGGCAGGCCTGGTCGGCTAGCTTGATATGTTCATCCGTGATCTTTTGAACCTGATCCTGCGCTTTATAGAAATCGTCTTCGGCGATTTCCCCGTCTTTTTTCAGGCCCTTCAAGAATTCATTGGTCTCGCGGCGGACGTTCCGAATCGCTACCTTGTACTCTTCTCCGATCTTGCGCACGACCTTGACAAGCTCCTTGCGACGTTCCTCAGTCAGCGCGGGGATTGCGATCCGAATAACCTTTCCGTCGTTCATGGGGGTGAGCCCCAATTCGGATTTGAGCAGGACCTTTTCGATATCGCCGATCACGGTCTGGTCCCAAGGTTGGATCAGCACAAGACGGCTTTCCGGAACGGACAAAGAGGCCATTTGCTTCAAAGGAGTCGGTGTCCCATAATAGTCCACTTTGATATCTTCAAAAAGCGCCAGAGAGGCCCGGCCGGTACGTATCTTTTTGAACTCGGTCTTGAGCCGGTCAATCGTTTTGGCCATCTTCCCACGCATGTCGTCGTAAATGGAATTAAGCACGTCCTGCCGCCTCCTCTACACAGGTTCCCACATTCTCGCCACACATGACCCGTCTGAGGTTTCCCTTGACTTTCAGATTAAACACGATTACCGGAAGCGCATTGTCCATGGCCAAAGAAATAGCGGTGGCATCCATGACTTTGAGTTGCCGTTTCAAGACGTCCAGGTAGCTCAGAGAGTCGATCTTTTTGTCGTCTTGATCGGCGACCGGGTCTGCATCATAGATCCCGTCCACCTTGGTGGCCTTTACCAGGACTTCAGCCCGAATCTCCTGCGCCCTGAGTGCTGCAGCCGTGTCAGTCGTAAAGTAGGGATTGCCGGTACCGGCTGCAAAGATGACGACCCGCCCTTTTTCAAGATGGCGTATCGCCCGGCGCATAATGTAGGGTTCGGCGATGGCCGCCATCTCTATCGCGGTCTGAACCCTGGTTTGAACCCCCTTTTTTTCGAGGGCGTCCTGCAGGGCGATACTGTTGATCACCGTGGCCAACATACCGATATGGTCGGCGGAAGTCCGGTCCATGCCATAGGACGAGGCGGCAACGCCCCTGAAGATATTTCCGCCGCCGATGACAAGCGCAGTCTGAACCCCCAAGTCGTATATGGACCGAATTTCTTCTGATAGGTACTCGAGCATTTCAGGGCTGATACCAAACCCCTGTTCTCCCATAAGGACCTCGCCGCTGAGCTTAACCAGAACGCGTTTGTACTTGGGCGTTGGCATAAATAATGATCTTTCGCTTTACATTGTCAATATCTCGACACCATAGCAAGGTCGGCTTGTTGTCCCAGGGGGGGCTCTCACATTGCGTGAACCGCAATGTGAGTTGAGTTTCTTAAGAGGGCCCTATTCTCCCCCCAATTGATATCGGGCAAAACGTCTTACCGTAATGTTCTCACCGGTCTTTGCAACCATTTCATGGATCAAGTCCTTGACGGTCCGGTCCGTATCTTTGACGAACGGTTGTTCCAGGAGGCAGACCTCCCTGTAAAATTTTTCCATTTTTCCCTGGACGATCTTATCGAGTATTTTTTCCGGCTTACCGGTCTCTCTGGCCTGAGCCAGGTAGACATCGCGCTCGCGCTGTACGATGTCTTCAGCGATGTCCTCTCTTTCAATTCCCAGGGGGCGGGCTGCTGCAATGTGCATGGCAATATCCTTGACGAAGGTCTTGAACTCGTCCGTCTTGGCTACAAAATCGGTCTCGCAGTTTACCTCTACCAGCACCCCGATTTTGCCTCCCGCGTGAATATAGGCGTTCACCACGCCCTCGGAGGTCTCGCGGCCTGCACGCTTCAATGCCGTCGCCAAACCCTTTTTGCGCAAAAAATCCACAGCCTTTTCCATGTCCCCGGCAGCTTCCTTGAGGGCCTCTTTACAGTCCATGACCCCGGCGTTGGTCCTGCTGCGGAGTTCTTTGATGAGCGTTACGTCAATATCCACCATGATGGTTATTCTCCTCCTTGTTCTACGGGCACCCTGTCGGTGGCGGGCGCTGCGGATTTTTTCCTAATGACTTCCACCACGGGCCCTTCCGAGCCCTCCGAGACAATAGCCCGTTCAATGTCTTCGGCGGCACCCCCCTCGCCCTCGTCCTGGGCGGCCTTGTCGGCCTCTGCCTGGAGGCGTTCCTCGTAGCGTTTGCGTCCTTCAATACATGCATCGGCCATTCGTGAGGTCATCAAACGGATGGCCCGAATGGCATCGTCGTTTCCGGGAATCACATAGTCTATTTCGTCCGGGTCACAATTGGTGTCCACAATGGCTACCACGGGGATGCCGAGGCGTCTGGCCTCCCGGACTGCAATGTTTTCGTTCTTGCAATCCACCACGAACAAGGCCCCGGGAAGCTTATCCATATTGCGGATGCCTCCGAGGTTATTGTCCAGTTTGTTTTTTTCTTTTTCGAGCTTCAGGACTTCCTTCTTCGGGAAACGGTTGATCGTCCCATCCGCGAAGATCTGGGTCAGGTGGTTCAGCCTGTCGATGCTTTTTCTGATGGTCTCAAAGTTGGTGAGCATTCCGCCCAACCACCGATTGTGAACATAAAACATTTCGCACCGGTTGACCTCTTCGTAAATCGCGTCGCGGGCCTGTTTCTTCGTGCCCACAAACAGCACGGACTCGCCGCCGGCAACCGTGTCGACAATGAAATTATAGGCCCGTTTGAACATCCTGACCGTCTGTTGCAGGTCAATGATATAGATTCCATTGCGCGCGCCGAAAATGTAACGTTTCATTTTGGGGTTCCACCGCCTGGTCTGATGACCGAAGTGGACACCGGCTTCCAACAGTTCCTTCATGGTTACATAAGCCATCATTTTCCTCCTTGTCGGTTGGGCCTCCGTTTCCATCTGCCCGGGCCGTGACTCCGCCGAAAAAATGCTGAAGCACCGCCGGTCCGGTCCGGAAACGTGCGAATTTAATTCAAACGATTTTTGTATCACATGAGAGCTGGGCTGGCAACTGAAATCTTTCTACTTAAACGAAACGCCCCAAATATCCCGTGTTAAATTGAATATATACTGTAATATCAGAATGTTATTCTGTTTCAATTCTGCGAGACAGGCCTCTATTGTAGTTTAACAAATCCAGTGTCTTGGCGGAAGTTCTCGCTTTTTAATCGGCTTATGACTTGATCGGTGCGTTACAACCTCGGACGGCCAGTATGGGGTTCTGTTGCGTGGGATATAAAAGTTTTGTTAGGACTGAATGTTCAATTTCTCGCCAATTGGCTGATCACCTCCTTTTTTGTGGGAAGGCTGGAGTGTGGACCAAGTCGTGGGCAAACCCTATCAGTCTACCTGATGTGCCGTCAAAAATATAGCCTTGGACAAGGCGTCGAAAAATTGCTGATAAGGTTCAGGGTCTTCCACTGCACGGATATTAAATTGAGCGTTAGCCCTGACCAACATCTGGGTCTTTCCCCGCCGTCTTACAGACACCGTCA
>JAFDGP010000052.1 GCA_019309245.1 Deltaproteobacteria bacterium
CGGGCCATGCGCACGGTCGGCCGAAACAATATCGGCATACAGGGGGACGGATGAGTGCGGAGCAACCATATGAGTCTTCGTTAAGGGGGCATTTCTTGATCGCCATGCCCAGTTTGACGGACCCCAATTTCAACCAGACCGTCACCTTCATGATTGAGCACACCCTGGACGGGGCCATGGGCCTGGTCATCAACCGGACCCACCCCGAGCTGTCCATGGGCGCGGTATTCAAAGAGATGGAACTGGAGTCCGTCTCGGAGGTGGCCTCTTTGCCCCTTTACCTGGGGGGACCTGTCCACACGGGCCGTGTGTTTATCCTGCATGGCCCGCCCTTTCAGTGGGACGTGTGTCGTCAGGTGACACCCTGGGCCGCTCTGAGCAATTCCAAGGATATCCTGGAAAACATTGCCCAGGGCACCGGGCCTGGATCCTTCATCCTCGCGGTCGGATGTGCGGGATGGGGCCCCGGGCAATTGGAGGCTGAAATTATGGCCAACTCATGGCTGACCTGCCCGGCTACAGAGGCCATTGTATTTGAAGCGCCGGTTGAAAAACGCTGGGACCTGGCCGCCAGGCAGATGGGCATTGATCCCGCACGGCTGGCGGATACCGCTGGCCACGCATGATAGATCCAGCATGGTTGATAATGGATAGAGGAGGAGCACAGGGAGAGGGACCATGTCGAATTTTTCCCAGAAGCACACAAAAATTACCACGTTTTATCTCCTGACCAAGACCCATCCGACATTAAAGTCGGAACTTCGTCACCACTCCAAGTGGAAAAAGGCCGTTCTGGTCATTCCTCTGCTTGCCTCTGAATATACCGATCCTGAGAATCGACCGGTCTTTGAAAACATCCTCAAACAACTTCGCTCCGCGTCCTTTATCGCACGGATCATTCTCGGACTCGACAGGGCGACACAGGACGACGTGCGTCACCTGCACGGTCTTTTAAAAAAGCACAACCTGAAAAACTGTCTTATTCAGCACAATGACGGCCCGGGGTTTTCCGCGATTTACGACCAGCTCTCCGAGGCCGGTTTCGGTCTGGATGTGCGGGGCAAGGGCCGGAACATGTTCCTGTCTTTTGGGATCGCCATTGCGCTTGGGGCGCAAACGATC
The DNA here is from genome assembly GCA_019309245.1 of Deltaproteobacteria bacterium. Classification (GTDB taxonomy): domain Bacteria; phylum Desulfobacterota; class Desulfobacteria; order Desulfobacterales. The sequence continues at coordinate 1,123 of JAFDGP010000052.1, forward strand.
GGGATCATTGATGCGGATATCAAGACGTTCCGTTATCGGCAACTGCAACGGCTCTTTTACCCGGTTCAGGTGTTGAACTATCACTTTTCCAAGGCGTTTTACGCCCGAATTCAACAAGACCGGATGTACGGACGGGTCAAAAGGTTGTTGTTGGATCCTTTACTGATTGCCTTGAAACGCAAGTTTACGGACACCCAGGACGCGAAAATCCTTCGATTGGTAGATTTCCTTTTGAATTTCAACTATCAGCTCTCAGGTGAAGTGGTTTTTGACGCCAGCCTGCTCAAACGGATGCACTTCGCCATGAACTGGGGCGTGGAGATCTTCACGCTGATCGAGGTCTACCGTAAGGCGACCAATATCGCACAGGTGGAGATTTCCCAGCGGCCTTTTGATCACAAGCATCAACCCATGTCCCAGGAAGACTCAGAGAAGGGTCTTCACAAAATGGCGGTCGATATTGTCACCACCCTGTTGAGCGCTTTGGTGATCGATGAAGGTTTGGAGATTTCCGACCATTTCATTCGGGATCTGACGGTGACCTACCTGGATGTGGCTGATACCCTGATCAAGATGTATGCGGACAATGCAGCGTTTTCAGGGCTTCACTATGAAACCAATGCCGAGGAGGCCATGGTGCACGGGGTGGTCAAGGATGCCATTCTGTATGCCGGGGATCTGCTGATCTCACCCTACCGGCTCGTGGATCGGTTCACCACCTTTGTGACGAGTCATGAAGCCTTTGAGCCCTATGTGGCGTCAGGCCTGTTACGGGCGATCACCGCAACCGCACAGGCGAGCCGGGATCAGCTTTTCGCTACCCCGCAGACCGTGTCTTGGGAAAGGGTGCTCAGAAAACTCCCCAATATTCTCTATGACATTATCGACGTGGTGGAACGGGAAAAGAAGCGCTATGATGGTGCCTAAACATAGCCCTTCGGCCCGTCAGGCGCGAAAAGCAACCCTTGTTGTTCTCTGTGATCTGGAATCGCTGGGAAGGGCCTGGCGTCAGCCTCTGCCGTGCCCTGGGCTTCCCGTTTCATTCGGGCCTGGCGAACCTGAACCGCCAACAGGTACCGGTGAATTGCATTGGAGGCATCCTCATCGAGCCCAATGAACCGGCAATGACACAGGCCGTCCTTGTCAATTTCCACGATCTGGGCTTCGATCGAAAGCACGGCCCCTTCACCGGGGAGGTGAATTGAGATCGTCTCAGACTGTTTTGTTCTGAAGTCCTGATTGCGGAAGGCCATCCCGGATGCGCCAATGTTTTCCACAAGGACTGATTTTCCCTGAAAGGAGACCCTGATGGGCTCTGTGGACAGGGGCCGGACACGAAAAGAGCTCCGCGTTTCGTCTGACTCATAAGCCACCAACAACTGAGGTTTAGTCTTCTTTTTCCAGAACAAATTCCACCCTCCTATTGCGCGCCCGGTTCGCCTCCGTGGTGTTGGGCACCAGAGGTAACAAAGATCCATATCCTGTTGCGGTCAAGCGGCGGGGGGAAATGCCCCGGTCAATCAGATAGCGCAACACCGTGGTCGCTCGAACCGCGGACAGCTCCCAGTTTGACGGAAACTGGGGCGTTGAGATCGGAATATCATCCGAATGGCCCTCGATACGGAGCCGATATTCCGGGTATTGCTTGATGATCTGGCAAATGTCGTCCAGGATAGGGGACGCCCGCGGATTTAAGATCGCAATACCCGATTCGAACAGGACCTGACCTGTGACCCGAATGATGACCTTGGACCCTTCCATGCTCACTATAATGTGATCGCTGGCCTTTTGCTTGTGAATGAGGTGTTGCACATCACGGTAAAGATCCCGTGATTTGAGACCAATCAGGTTTTCCAAAGCGATGTTCTGGCCGGCCGGCTTGGTCTCAGACTCTCCATCGGCTTTAACCAGGTTCATCGGGTGGGCCTTGTCTTCGATGATGTCAAGCAGGTGGACCGGAGGATGCTTTTCTCCTAGGCTTACCTGGATCGCCGCCAAGGCCCGTTTGAACTTTTCCAGGTTCATGGAGGAAATAGAGAAGAGCAGAACAAAAAACGTCAGAAGCAGGGTCATCAGGTCGGCATAGGTCACCAACCACCCGCCGGCGGGCTCTTCTTTTAACAAGTCGGACATCATCTGGCCGGATTCATCCACTGGTCGTTCCTATGGCTCGTTTCATCGGCCTGCGCAGGCCGGCCGCAATATAAGAAGAAAGCTTTTCGTAGACCAGCAACGGGTTGTTGTCCTCCAGGATTGAGATACCGCCTTCCACGATGATCTCCATATTGATTACCTCCAGCATCGTCCTGGACCTCAGCTTTCCCGCCACCGGTAAAAAGAAAAGCGTTGAGAGCAGAGATCCGTAAAACGTGGTCAGGAGGGCCACAGCCATGGCGGGGCCGATGGACTCCGGGTTCTGCAACCGGCTGAGCATCTGAATCAAACCGATCAGGGTCCCCAGCATACCGAAGGCCGGGGCGTAGATGCCCATTTTTCGAAACACGTCCTGGACCATGAAATGCCGGGTCTTCATGGCCTCGACCTCTATGGCCATGGTTTTTCGAAACAGGTCTTCCTCAGAGCCGTCCGCAATCAGGTTGCAGACTTTTTTCAAAAATGGAGACCGGGTCTTGACCTTGCCCAGCTGAAAAATCCCCTCACGCCGGGTGATGTAGCAAAGGGAAATCATGGTGGCGACCATGTCGTTGGGATCCCGCTTCTTTTCTCTGAATACAAAATAGGCCGCCTTGAAGGCTGCCCATACGTCCGATAACTGAAATGTAAAAAAGGTTGCGGCGATCGTCCCGCCGAATACGACCATAAAGCCGGGGATGTTGAAAAAGTTATGAACACTTCCGCCGATCAGAATCGCCGTGATGATGAGACTTACGCCGGAAAACACACCGATAATCGATGCAATATCCATGAGTCACCCTTTCTGTGGTCGGTCAACGAACCTTCTGGAATGCATGAACCGTGCCGGTCTATACTTTCTGGGGGACCAGGCATTACCAGTCGTACAGAATTTCCCAGTGGTCTCCGAAAGAAGGGTCTTCAGGACTATACTGGTACGAGGTGGTTTTGCCGGTGCCAGGCCTGCCGTTATGTTCCTTCCAGAACCGCAGGTAGATGGCAGGGGTGAAATGGATATCATGGTTGGTGAGCCCTGAGGGGGTAGACCGGGCGAGCCACATCTCTTTTTGTTCGATGATCTTCCACACGGTGCCGTGCTTTTTGTTCAGGACGCGTTCGCCTACATGGGGCAATCCCAGCTTTTCCCTGAGTTCCTTGAATCGGTATACGGAATGCTTTCCATGGTCCAGAATCCGTTCTCCCAGGGCCATGATGCCGATAGCACCAAGCGGGGCAGTCAGCAGAATGGAAAGCACGGCTACGGCCAGAATCACCTCACCGGAGGCTACGCCGGCGGCCAGAGGAACTGCCCCGATAGCCGCCTGAACGGTGGCTTTGGGCACGTAGGCCACCACACAAAAAAGCTTTTCTCTCCAGTCAAATCCGGTTCCAAGCAAAGACAGATAGGTGCCGACACTGCGAAATACCAGTCCGACCAGGATGACCATCGTCCCGGCAAGCCCCGCTTTCCAGGCCACGTGAACGTTGACCTGTGCTCCCACGAGCACAAAAAGCAAGAGTTCGGCAAAGACCCAGAGCTTTTTTAACTTCTGGGAGATAATGTGGGCCACGGGTTCGGATTTTTCCAGAATCACGAATCCGATGGCCATGACTCCCAACAGGCTGGCCACAGGCACCCAGGGCTCACAGGTTTTCTCCAGCCAGGTTAGAAGGATCGCCACGCCCAGGACGAACAGGGTGCGTTTGGGAGGGCGCCAATCGTACCTTTGAAACAAACGATAAAGCACATAACCGGGAATAAGGCCTACGACGATTCCAAGCACAATCGAGACCGGAATCTCGGCGAGTTTGGCTAGCAGATGGGTTTCCTGGGCACCGTACATCCCCAAAAAAACGGTGAACAGTACGATCACAAACACATCATCCACAGAAGAGGCTCCTAGAACCAGTGTTGGAATTCCTTTTTTCGCGCCCCGGCCCCGGTCCATAAAACCGATCATCAGCGGTACAACCACGGCCGGCGAGACAGCGGATAAAATGGCGCCTAAAATCAACGCTTCAAGCCGAGTGATGTGGAGCCAGTGTGGGGCCACCAAGAGGATGCCGACCATTTCGAACACGGCGGGCACGCAGCTCATGATCAAAGCGGCCCGTCCCACGCGATTCAGGGTATCACGGCGCAGTTCAAAGCCCGCACGAAGGAGGATCACCACAAGGGCGATTTTCCTGAAATCGCCGGATACATTCATCATTTCCGGTGACATCAGATCCAGCATGTAAGGCCCGACCAGCATACCCATAATCAACATGCCGACAAGCCCGGGCAGCTTTGCGCGTCTGAAACAATAATCTGCGCTGAGGCCCAGAATGATAATCAGCGCGATACTGAACGCCATGGGTTGTATTCCTATTCCATCCGGTTTTTCCGGTGTCTTTCCAAAAAAACCCCGCTCGGCTCGGTGCCAAGTGGGGCAAGGATTTCCGCGGACATTTCTCCTCTCCCCAAAGGTGAAGAAAGAAGTCATTATCCTGCAGAAGACTTCACTGCCTTCCTTATTTTTCGAGCATTGCTTTTAACAAATCGTTCCCGGTGGGTCAAGCGGGATCAGGTTGCCAGCGGCCAACTCCAGAAATGGTTTTGTGTATTCGCATTTCCCGGCTTTCGTGGTACAAGAAAACTATCTTTCGGGGAGCTTTCATAGACGGCAAGGCCACCAAGGAGGACAGGACCCATGGATCTTTTCCAAGCATGCTGTAAATCTCGTGATCTACTTGGAGCTGTCCTTTCCGCCATACGCCACGCTATTGTGGTCGTCGACCACGAGGGCAAAATCCTCATGACCAACGCGGTCGTCGGGTCCATGTTCGGCGTAGACGTTGCCAAAATGGAGGGAAAGGATTTGTCCGTATTTTTTACGCCCGAGGATATGCTGCACCTGTACCCGAACCTGCTACGCATGGCCCGGCAGAAGCGTTCTTTCGAAGGCGAGCTGACGTTGGTGCGTACTGACGAGACCCGGTTTTTTGCGTTTATGGTGTTTCGGCCCTATGTGGTTCCGGATCAGGATTTCCCTCTGAGTGTGGTATGTATCCACGACATTGACAAGCAGAAAAGACCGGAAGAGGGACTGAGGGGCACCCATTACGAAGACTTGATCAAGATCGCCGACGGCATCGCCCACGAGCTTAGAAACCCTCTGGTTGCCATCGGAGGTAGCTCCAAACGCTTGTACACGGAGTGTGGGAAGACCCCGGACACCGAAAAATACTACGACAGGATACTCAACAATGTGAAACGACTCGAAGGACTGGTCGAAAATGTTGAGTTCTTCGCACACCTCCCCAAACCCTGCATGAAGGAGGAATCCATACGGAAGCTGGTCCAGGAGGCCATCAGCCCCTATCTGGGACAGATTCAGGATCAAAACGTAATCCTGGTCAATCAGATCCAGGACATGGTGCTGCGTCTGGACAAGAACCTGGTGCTGCGGGCCTTTTCAATCCTGATTGACAATGCTTTGGATGCCATGCCCTCCGGCGGCGAACTCACGCTGACAAGCGTCGCTGACGGCAATACCTGTCGGGTCTATGTCGCAGATACGGGCACCGGCATTTCGCCCGAGGATCTTCCTTATATCTTTAACCCCTTTTTCAGAACAAAAGCCACCGGCATCGGCATTGATCTTACCGTTGTCAAACGTATCATGAGCAGGCATGGCGGGCAGGTCGGGGTGAACTCAACCCCAGGGAAGGGCACGACATTTGAGATGGCCTTTCCTCTTGAGCGACGTCGTTCGATCCGGGTGACGACTTTCAAGGGCTAAGGGTCACACATATCATGACGCCTATCGTGTAACACCGGGCCGTGCTTACCGGCCCATGTAGGGTATGGCATAGCCTGCCCGGCGGAGTTCTTCCAGTTCGTCGCTGTCAGCCTCCAGGATTTCATATCCCAGGCCATAGGCCTCGACAGGTCCGACCACTCCCTTGCCTTCAACGACCAGCACCGGGGTCCCATCCGGCGAAAGAGCGGGGTCGGTGGACATATGTCCTCGACCGGTCCAGTTCCTCAACAACGGTGCCTTTGATCTCAGCTTCACGTGGTCGTCCTTAACCCCTGCCTTGTGCCTTGCAACATCACGGTTGGGCTGATGACAGCTCTTTAAAGAGCTCAAAGGCCTGCTTGGCGGTGAGCCTATCATGGACGACGCCGTTTAAGGCCCGCATCATGGCCACGGGTTGCGGGTGCTGCCAGACGTTTCTGCCAAGGTTGACCCCGATGGCCCCTTTTTGCATGCCGTCATAGACAAACTCGAAGACCTCCAGCTCGGTCTCACACTTGGGCCCGCCGGCCATCACCACCGGTACCGGACATCCGTTGGTGACCTTTTCAAAGTCTTCGGGGCAGTAATAGGTCTTGACGATCCGGGCCCCAAGTTCAGCCGCGATCCGGCATGCCAGGGCGAGGTACCGAGCCGTTCTTTTTTCCAGTTCTTTTCCCACGGCGGTAACGGCCATGACGGGGATGCCGTAGTCTTCACATTCATTGACCAGCAGGGCCAAAGACTCCAGGGTCTGTTTTTCGTGGGGTGCCCCCACGAAGATCGACAGACCGACAGCCGACACGTTCAGGCGCAACATCTCCTCGACCGAGGTAGTGATGATCTCATCTGAAAGGTCCTCCCCGATAACGCTCGTCGCCCCGGAGACCCTGAGGATGATGGGGGTGTCCCCGTCAGGGTCCACACAGGCGCGCAACACCCCGCGGGTGACAAACAGGCCGTCGGCATAAGGAAGCAATTCTTTGATTGTTTCTCCGGGCCTTTCCAGGCAGCGGGTGGGGCCTTGAAAATATCCATGGTCGATCGGCAAGAATTGACAATGTCCATCGGCTCCGATCAATCTGGACAGGCGGTTTCTCATCCCCCAGCCCAGGGTCTGCGCCCCCTTGATGAATTTTGTCTTTTCGGTGCGCTGTTCGGGTGCCATTTCCGAGGCGCTTCTGGCCTCCATGATTCCTTCTGCATCCGGCATTGTCCATGACCTCCTTAATTCGCTGAAATTGGGCTTCCCAAAGCGGTTGCTTTTCCGGCTTCGTCCTGCATACAGGCACAACAATCCCCGCGCGGTACGCTGACTTGCATCTACGGCACCGTCGGCGTTTGCAACGTTAGGGTCCCCTGGTATTACATCAGGGTAGACGGCCGTTGCGGTTCCCGGCGCTGTACGGGGTTATTTTGAATAAAAGTGTAACAAACCTTTCCAGAGGTCAAGAGTTTTCCAGGATGAGGGTCCAAAATTGACAGTGCCCGGCCCTACGCGTATGATGCGCTATGGATTCAAAAAGAAAAATCTTCGGTGATTCGAGATGGACGAACTTGACGAAAGATTGAAGCAGGCAGCTCAGATCTTGTACGCTTCCAAGCACAATGTGGTCCTGACCGGGGCGGGAATCTCTGTAGAATCGGGCATTCCGGACTTCAGAAGCCCCGGAGGGCTCTGGGAACGTTACGACATCATGGAGTACGGGACCATTTCGGCGTTTCGATCCGACCCGGAAAAGGTGTGGAAGATGCTATCTGAAATGGAAGATGTGGTGCGAAAGGCCCGTCCCAATGCGGCCCACAAAGCGCTGGCACAGCTTGAGCGATGGGGCGTGCTGGATGTTGTGATTACACAGAACATCGACGGCCTTCACCAGGACGCCGGATCCGGCAACGTCATCGAGTTTCACGGCAACTCCAAGACCTTGACTTGCCTGTGGTGCCACAGACGCTACGGGATTGACGAGGTGGGTGAAACATGTAGCCCCCGGTGTGAATGCGGCCGTTACCTGAAACCGGATGTGGTCCTGTTTGGAGAGGCCATCCCAGCAGACGCCTTGAACAGGTCCTTTGGGGCGGCCTCAAGCTGTGGAGCGCTCTTGGTGATCGGCACCTCTGCTCAGGTGGCGCCGGCAAGTACGATTCCCGTTGTAGCCAAACGGGCCGGTGCGGTGGTAATCGAGATCAATCTCGCCCCCAGCCTGCTTACGTCCCAAACAACCGATGTCTTTCTCCAGGGCCGGGCCGCTTCCCTGGTGCCCGCACTGGTTGAAAGGGTCGGCGAGATACTCGGCGATCAGGGCCGGGCCGTCGATGGGGGGAAGCCGGCAGGGGCTAACGCCTCTTGCGGACCACCCGACGCCTGACCACCCGCCTTTTTTTTCTGGGTCGGTGTACGGGTTGTGCGATAGCCGGCTCGGGGCGTTCCGGGATAGGGTCTCCGTCTTTCGACAGCGCCTGTTGATACCGGCAGGTGGCCCTGGGACATCTCAGGAAGGTCTTTTCCGCCTTGGTGGCCTCAATCAGGAATGGGTTGTTACACCACGGGCACGCCATATGATACGGCTTTCCCCAACTTACAAACACGCATTCGGGGTTGGTACAGACATAGAAGATTTTTTTCTTTGCGGTTTGCTTTTGTTCGATCCGGCCGTTTCCACACACAGGACATTTCATCGCCAGATCCTGTTCAAAGGCGGAAATGCGTGCCTCCAGGGCCTCGTCACTGGGTTGGTCAGCTGTTTTGGAAAGGGTCTCAGATGTCTGTACGGACGCCTTTTCTTCTTTTGCGCCTTCTTCTCGGGCTTCCGGCTGCCCGGCCGTGCTTTCAGATGGGTGTGAAACCGACGGGGCTTCTTGTTGCGAGACCTCCGGCAAAACCGATTCGGCTGGTTCAACCTCCAGCGGTGTCGAAACCGCCGGCCCGGGACCACCTTGCTCGTGTGAAGTCTCGTGTTTTTCGGGGCTTGGCGCTTCGGATCCTGCCGCATGATCTTGGTCGTGAGAGACTTGTTCCCGGTCACGGTCCGCAACTGGAGTGTCCACCGGAACCGGTGCTTCCGGATGGGCCACGGTCTTTTGTTCTTCAGCCGGTCTTGGTGTTCCTGAGGGTTCCGGTTTCCCACGATCCGCGGGCTCATCCACGGGGAGCCTTTTGGCAAAGACTTCCTGAATTTGGGCGGCCTTTACTGTGCCACTGGCTGTGACGATCCTGGGCTGATCGGCAACCTTTGTACAGGAAACCCCCTTTCGGGCTTGTTGCCGCCGCTTCTTGAGCGTAGCGGAAAGGGCGGACTTTAGATCCTCGGCCGAATAGCCGCCCGACATCGGGCGCTTGGATTCTTCTGGGTGTGTCTTCGGCCGCCCGGCCCTTTGCTTCTGTGCTTCAAGGGTCTGTTCCAACTGGCGGACCGCAACCCCCGGGTCCTTTCTTCCGGAAAGCGCTTCGTCAAGGGTCTGGACGAGATAAGCGACAAGGTTCATTCCGGGCATTCCTGGAAAAGCCTTTTCGAGCGAGCGGGCCAGGGCCATGGTGGGATCCAGGGCCGCCAGCCGGGCCCGGGAGTCCTTTTCGATGAATCCTGCGGCCAGCATGGCCTCTAGCTTTTGCTCAACCTCCGGTCCCGAGTCCATGCCCATGTCTTCCAGTTCCTGGAAAAAGGTGTCCCGAGTGAAGTGCTGGGGCGTGTCGCAAGGATCGGATTGAATCTCAGTTTCCCTTTCCGCAAAGATTACGAGGCCTGCCCGGGCGGTTATCTCCAGAAAAAACCCGGCCGGAAGCACACCCTCTCCGATGGCCGGAACCACATGTCTCATGATGATCCTGTCAAATTGCGACTTGATATCTTGTGAGCCGGATGGGTCCTGCAATTCCGGTTGC
>JAFDGP010000053.1 GCA_019309245.1 Deltaproteobacteria bacterium
ATCGTGTGGACAGTGCTCATCGTGTCGACTGGGGACGCGGCAGATGTTTCAGATACTTGACGATATTACTAAAGGAAAAGGCAGGGCTAACGATATTGAGATCCTGCTGGAGTTGGCAGAGGGTGTCAAGCAGGGTTCCATTTGCGGTTTAGGTCAGACGGTCCCCAATCCGGTTTTTTCCACTATTCAGTATTTTCGAGAGGAATACGAAGAACATATTTTCGAGAAACGCTGTCGGGCTCTTGTATGCCGAGAGCTTATCTCATACCGGATTAAGGACTATCGCTGCAAGGCCTGCATGCTGTGCCTGAAGGCCTGCCCGGTTGGTGCTATTATCGGTGCCAAGTGGCAGGTTCACGAAATCGACCAGAGCAAGTGCATCAAGTGCGGGACCTGTTTGGAGGTGTGTCCACCCAGGTTTAACGCGGTGGAATGCGTGTCGGGACAGGTGGTCGATGAGCCGCAGGCGGTGGGTAGTGAACAGTAAACAGTGAACAGTGAATGGTAAACGGTGGCCTTTGGCCGGTTTTAGGTGTTAAGTTTTAGGTTTTAGGTGTTAGGTGAAGGGATTGGGAAATGCTAAATGACTAAACCCTAAAACTTAAAACCTGATTTATTGACCAACGACCAACGACCAATGATAAATGTTCGATGACCAATGACCAATGATAAATGATAAATGGTAAGTGATGGATGACTAAACCCATTTCCTTAATCATAAATGGTCTGCCTGTCCAGGCTCCACAAGGCGCCACGATCCTTGAGGCGGCCCAGGGGGCCGGCATTTTTATTCCTACGTTATGCCACTGTCCCGATATTTCTTCTGCCGGAGTTTGCCGACTGTGCCTGGTGAAGATCGCGCGGAAGAAAAAGCTTCATCCTGCCTGTCATACGCCTGTTCCAGAAGGTATGGAAGTCATCACCGACGATCCGGAGATTACGCGCGTGCGTCAGGTAACGCTTGAGCTCATTCTGACGGATCATGACTTTAACTGCCTGTTTTGCCCGAAGAGCGGTACCTGTCGCCTCCAGCAGCTCGTGAACCAGGTGGGATTTGATGAGGATCGGTTTGCCCGCCTGAAACGGGTAGCCAAGGATCTGCCTGTCGATACGAGCAACCCCTTTTTTGATTTCAATCCCAACAAGTGTATTCAGTGCGGAATATGTGTCAGAACCTGTGATGAGATTGCAGGCGTCAATGCTCTGGACATGGCATATCGGGGCTATGACCTGAAGGTGAGCACTTTTGGAGACAAGCCCCTGAAGGAGTCGGTGTGCGTTTCCTGCGGCGAATGTGTTGAGCGCTGTCCCACAGCGGCCCTGGTTCGAAAGCGAATTGAACATCCTACCCGGGAAGTGAGGACCATTTGTGCTTATTGTGGTGTGGGCTGTGGACTCTATCTGGGTGTGCGGGGAGATACCGTTGTCAAGGCCAGGGGCGATCCCGCTAACCCTGTAAGCCGGGGTGAGCTGTGTGTTCGAGGGCGTTTTGGCTACAGATTTATTCACAGCCTAAGTCGGTTGGAAGGTCCTCTGGTGCGGGCCTATGATCGCATCGAACGCGTGGATAGTAGTGGAGGGAGGGGTAAAGACGGCGAACCTGTGACTCGGCCCCTGGTCAAACAGGAAGGTCGATTTGTGGAGATCAGTTGGGACCAGGCAATCAACTACGTGGCCAGCACGTTGTCTCATTACAAAGGCGATCAGTTTGCTGCCATGTCTTCTGCCAAATGTACCAACGAGGAAAACTACCTCTTTCAGAAGTTTGTCAGGACTGTCATGGGGACCAACAACATCGATCATTGTGCTCGCCTCTGACATTCGCCTACGGTGGCCGGTCTGGCCGCGGTGTTGGGTAGCGGTGCCATGACGAACTCCATTTCTGAATTGGAGCAGGCTGCCTGCATCTTTGTGATCGGCAGTAACACCATGGCTGCCCACCCCATCGTGGGAAGAAGGATCATCAGGGCGGTCCGAAAAGGGGCGAGACTTATTGTGGCTGACCCCCGGGAGACCATGTTGAGTAAAAGGGCCGATGTTTGGCTCAGACATCAGCCGGGAACAGACGTGGCCCTGCTGAACGCCATGGCCCGGGTCATTGTGGAAGAGAAACTCTTTGACGCTTCCTTTGTCGAAAAGCGGTGCAAGGGGTTTGATGACTTGCGGGCCGTGCTCCTTGATCAGGACCTCTCACAGGGGGAGCAGATCACAGGAGTCCCCGTTGACGACATTGTTGAAGCGGCCCGAACCTATGCCACGATTTCCCCAGCCACGATTATCTATGCCATGGGGATTACCCAACACTCTCGTGGTACGGACAACGTTATGGCCGTGGCCAACCTGGCACTTTTGACAGGGCAGATTGGAAAGCCCTCCACGGGCGTAAATCCTTTGCGAGGCCAAAATAACGTGCAGGGGGCCTGTGACATGGGGGCCTTGCCCGATGTGTTTCCGGGGTATCAAAAGGTTGATGACCCAAAAGTTCGAAAAAAGTTCGAAAAGATATGGGGCCGTAAACTCAGCGGATCGCCGGGGTTGACGCTCACCGAGATCTTTGAAGCGGCTTTGGAGGACAAGATTAAGGCCCTGTATATTATGGGCGAAAATCCCGTTCTGACGGAAGCGGATGTCACGTCCACGGAAGAGGCTATTTCCCATCTGGATTTCTTTGTCGTCCAGGACCTGTTTCTTACCGAAACGGCAAAGCTTGCTGATGTAGTCTTGCCGGCAGCCAGCTTCGCCGAAAAGGATGGGACCTTTACCAACACGGAACGCCGTGTTCAGCGGGTAAGCAAGGCCATTGAGCCTTTGGGTAACAGCCGTCCGGATTGGATGATCATCCGCGATATAGCCCAACAGATGGGGGCAGAAGGGTTCGACGTGAACAGCCCTGAACAGATCATGGAAGAAATCCGTGATGTGGTGCCAAGCTACAGGGGTATAACATACAAGAGAATCGACAACGGGGGGCTCCAATGGCCTTGCCCGGATATGGACCACCCTGGCACCCCTTTTCTTCATAAAAAATCCTTTGGCACGCCCGACGGCCTTGGTAAGCTCACGCCGGTTGTCTACATCCCATCAGCAGAGACCACCAGTCATGAATACCCATTGATTCTGACTACCGGTCGAAGCGTTTTCCATTACCATAGTACTTTGTCTCGGAAGGTTGCCGGCTTGAATGTCTTGGGCGGTGGAGAATATGTGGAAATTAACCCGGAGGACGCGGCCCTACTGGAGATTGGAGAGGGGGAAAAGGTGAAAGTGGCTTCCAGACGAGGTACGATCTGGGCCAAGGCACATATTTCGAAGATTACCCCACCGGGCGTTGTCTCAATGACCTTCCATTATGCTGAAACAAAGACCAACGTGCTGACTCATGCGGCCCTGGATCCTGTGGCCAAGATCCCGGAGCTCAAGGTCTGTGCCGTGAAAATCGAGCGGGAGATCGACTTCAGCAAAGATCTCGTCAGATGGGGAGCCGGCAGGCGAGCCTAGGCGAGCCCCTTCCCCTCGTTTGCCATCCCCAAGAACCCGTGACCCTATCAACACCAATTTTCTTTCTCCTCTTGAAATATTTTTGGTGTATTTGGCGTGGAGCCCTTGACGGATGAAATACAGTGATTATTTTTTAAGTGTAATTGGAAGAATAACTGATTGAAATAACATGTAAAGGAGGTGTCAGATATGACGGATTTAATCCCTGTATTGAGACGACATGGTTGGTTGAGTAGTCCGCAGCGGGATTTCTTTGATCGGTTTTTCGGAGACCTGGAACTCCCCAGTCTGTTTACTGAAGAAGCGAGGTTTGCTCCGGCATTTGACGTCTCCGAGACGGACAATGAAATCATTGTAAAAGCGGACCTCCCGGGTATGGAGGAAAAGAACATCGATATCAGTCTTTCGGATGGTCTTCTTACCATTAAGGGCGAGAAGCGACAAGAGAAAGAGGAGGATAACGAGGTTTATCACACCGTCGAAAGACGTTACGGCGCCTTCACCAGGACGATGCATCTCCCAGCTGATGTGGATGCGAACAAGGTAGACGCGACGTATAAGGATGGGGTGCTGAAAGTCACCCTTGCGAAGTCCGAAACCTCCAAACCCAAAAAGATAGAAATCAAGAGCGCATAAGACCCTCACGAGCCGAGAACCCGCAGCCGGTCTCACGCCGGTTGCGCGGTCTCGGCACGCCCAAAGGGCGAGAAACATTTTCCTCGGTGTGTGAAGCATGGATCCACGGGCCAACCCTACCACCAGGTTGGGCTGGTTTCGTGTGTGGGGTCACCCTGCCTTTTGCAGCTTGACCGCACAGACTTTGATTCCCGGAATCTTGGCTACCGGATCCACGTCCCGCAGGGTCAATTCATTGACCGCAGCTTCAGCGAAGTGAAAGGGAACAAAAATCATTCCCGGAACGGCCTTCTCGGTGATTCGCGCCTTGGCTGTTATCCGGCCCCGACGCGATGTAATCTGGACCGGATCACCATCCCGGATATCATGGATGTCGGCATCCTTTGGTGAGATTTCGACTTCACATTCAGGAGCGCACTCGACCAGTCCACGCGTTCGCCGGGTCATCGTCCCGGTGTGCCAGTGATACAGTACCCTGCCGGTGGACAGGTACAGCGGGTAGTCGGTGTCCGGGACCTCGGGTGGCGGGGCGTAATCTACCGGATGAAATCGGCCCTTTCCCCGGGCAAAACGACCTTTGTGGAGATAGGGGGTTCCGGGATGATCGGTGGCCAAGCAAGGCCACTGGATTCCTTTCTTGCCGATGCGCCGATATGAGATACCCGCATAACTGGGGGTCACCGAGGCGATTTCATCCATCACGGCACGGGGGGTCTCATAGCTCATGGGAACACCCAGCCGCGAGGCGAGATCGCACAGGATTTTCCAGTCCGGCCGGCATCCCTGGATGGGAGGAATTGCTTGTCGGACTCGCTGTGCCCGCCGCTCGGTATTGGTAAACGTACCGTCTTTTTCGGCAAACGAGGCGCCCGGCAGAACCACATCGGCGAGTTTGGCGGTTTCGGTCAAGAAGATATCCTGAACCACAAGAAATTCCAGGTGGCCCAGGCAGGAAGCCACGTGGTGCAGGTCAGGATCCGAGAGCATAGGATTTTCGCCCATGATAAAAAGGGCCCGGATATCGCCACTACCAGCGCCTTCCATGATTTCCATTAAGGTCTTGCCTGGCCGTTGGGGCAATTCTTCAACGCCCCATGCTTGTGCCATACGAGTCCGGGTGACCTCATCGGCCACTGGCTGGTACCCGGAAAACACATCGGGCAATGCCCCCATATCGCAGGCCCCCTGAACGTTGTTTTGGCCCCGCAGGGGATTGACACCGGCGCCCGGTACGCCCACGTGGCCGCACAACATGGCCAGGTTGGCCAGGGCCTTGACGTTGTCCGTTCCGCTTGTGTGTTGCGTAATGCCCATCGCGTACAAAATTGTGGCTCGGGAAGCCCGGGCGTACATGTGTGCTGCATGCTCAATGTCTTGAGATTTGATGCCCGTCATTTTCTGGACACGTTCAGGAGAATAGGCCGCGAGCAGGGGACCCAAGGCATCAAATCCTTCGGTTCGCTCTGCGATGAACGGTTTGTTCTCAAGTCCGTCACGAAGAATTACATGCATTATACTGTTGATCCAGGCCACGTCGGTGCCGGGTCTCGGTCTTAGCCATCGTTCGGCGTAGAAGGTCAGTCCGATTTTTCGGGGATCCACCACAATGAGGCGGGCATGGTTTCGACGTACGGCTCGTTTGATACAAGCGGCGATCACCGGGTGCATCTCCGTGGTATTAGATCCGGTTACCAGGATGACCTCGGCTTGTTCGATATCCGAAATCGCGTTTGTCATGGCGCCACTTCCGAAGGCAGCAGCCAGACCGGCCACCGTGGATGCATGTCAGAGCCGAGCGCAATGATCAATATTGTTGGTGCCGATGGCGGTTCTCATAAGTTTTTGGAAAAGGTAATTTTCCTCATTGGTACAGCGTGCAGAGGAAAGGCCAGCCAGCGCATCAGCGCCATAGGATTGCTTGATCTGTGAAAAGCGGGAGGCCACCAGATCCAGGGCTTCGTCCCAGGAGGCCTTGCGAAAGCCTTCTTTGTGTCGGACAAGCGGTGCCGTCAAGCGGTCGGGATGGTGAATAAAATCATATCCGAACCGGCCCTTTACACAAAGGCTTCCGTAATTCGGCGGGCCGTGAAGCGTGTCCGAGGTGACCTTTACGACCCGGCCGTCCCTGACATTGAGGTCCAGCTGACACCCGGTGCCGCAGTAGGGACAGGTAGTTCTGACCTTTTTGAGTTCCCACGGGCGGCCCTGGAACTTCGCCTGCTTTTCCGTGAGCGCCCCGGTGGGACACACCGATACGCACTCACCGCAAAATACGCAATCCGATTCTGCATAGGGAAGATCCCATGCGGTGACAATTTTTGAGCGGCGACCGCGATAGCCGAAGTCGAGGACCTCATTTACCTGGACTTCCTGACAGGCGCGCACACACCGGCTGCACAGAATACATTTGTCCGGGTCTCGTTCGATCATGGCGTTTGAGTCGTCGCGAGGATATCCGGAGGATCTGGCGGGAAACGCCAAGGCCTCAATACCGAGGTCATAGGCGAGTTTCTGGAGTTCGCATGCTCCGTTGGACTGGCACGTGAGGCAGTTGTGATTCCCGCTGGCGAGCAGAAGCTGCACGATCAGCCGCCGGGCTTCGAGAACCCGGTCGTTCGCGGTAACCACCTCCATGCCGTCCTCCACCGTGGTGGTACACGAAGGCATCAAGGTTGGTCGGCCCCGCACCTCCACCATGCACACCCGACACGATCCTGTTGCGGACAGCCGCGGGTGATAACACAGGGTCGGAATCCGGATACCCACCTGCCGAGCTGCCATAAGAATGGTGGTGCCGGGCACTGTGGTGATCCGTTTTCCGTTTATGGTAAGCGAAATAGTTTTGGCCATTGGTTAATAGTCATTGGTTATTGAACAGTTACCATTAGTCATTGGTCAATAAATCAGGTTTTAAGTTTTAGGTGTTAAGTCTCCAAGCCTTGAGCACCAGTCTCATTATGGACATAGCCTACACGATGACTATTGCCAACATACTGATTTCGCCAAACACAACCCTCAGAGTTAGGGTTTAGTCCCAATCCCTTCACCTAAAACCTAACACCTAAAACTTAAAACTAGCCAAAGGCCACCGTTCACTGCTCACCGTTCACTGCTCACCGCCTGCGGCTCATCGGCGACCTGTCCCGACACACATTCTACCGCATGAAACCTCGGTGGACAGACCTCCAAACAAGTACCGCATTTTACGCATTTCATCCGGTCGATCTCGTGGGGGACCTTCGGGCGGCCAACGATGGCCTCCACCGGGCACGCCCTGCGACACTGGCCGCAGCCGGAACATCGATCCGCATTGATCCGATACCAAACCAAGTCGGGGCAGACGCCCGCGGGACACCGTTGTTCAAAAATATGGGCCTCGATTTCCTCTCTGAAATACTTCAAAACGGTCAACACAGGATTCGGCGCACTGAGTCCCAGTCCACAAAGCGCCGTGTCCTTAATGGTCGTTGCCAGAGACTCCAGGCGGTCCAGATCATCCGCATGACCGTTGCCCTTACAGATGCGGTCCAGAATTTCATAGAGCCTTGTGAGGCCTTCCCGGCAAGGCGTGCATTTGCCGCAGGATTCGCTACGGGTGAAACTCAAAAAATATCGTGCCACGTCAGCCATACAGGTGTTTTCATCCATCACCACCATACCGCCGGAACCCATAATGGAGCCGGCCTCAGCGAGTTCTTTATAACCCACGCCCAGGTCCAGCAATGCCTCAGGCAAGACCCCTCCGGACGGACCGCCGGTTTGAACCGCCTTAAAGGCGCGTCCCGCTGTAATACCGCCGCCGATATCATAGACAATTTTCCTCAATGAAGTGCCCATGGGCACCTCAATCAATCCGGAATGTTTGATCTTTCCGGTGACGCAGAAGACCTTGGTGCCCCGGCTGTCCGGGGTTCCGATGGCGGCGTACCACTCGGCGCCGTTTGAGATAATGGGGGCCACATTGGCATAGGTTTCCACGTTGTTGATGTTTGTGGGTTTGCCCCACAGGCCATTTTGAGCCGGAAACGGCGGCCTGGGGTGTGGCATGCCCCGCTTTCCTTCAATAGAGGCGATAAGTGCGGTTTCTTCGCCGCACACAAAGGCGCCTGCTCCCAATTTCAGGCGGATATCAAAAGAAAAATCGCTTCCAAAAATGTTGGGGCCCAAGAGGCCGAGATCGCACGCCTGTTGGATGGCTTTACGAAGACGTTCGACGGCCAGGGGGTACTCGGCACGGACGTAGATATACCCGCGGGTCGCGCCCACGGCATATGCCGCGATCAACATCCCTTCAAGCACGGCATGCGGGTCACCTTCCAGGATACTTCTGTCCATGAAGGCGCCCGGGTCACCTTCGTCGGCATTGCAGATGATATATTTGGGATGACCTTTGGCCTCTCGTACGAATTGCCACTTGAGGCCCGTTGGAAATCCCGCGCCTCCACGGCCGCGCAGTCCGGACCGGCGGATGGTGTCGATGACCTGTTCAGGGTCCATCTCAAGCGCTTTGGCCGATGCGGCATATCCGTCCATGGCAATGTATTGATAGATGTCTTCCGGGTCGATATGCCCACACCTGGCCAGCACGATCTTATGTTGTCCGCGGCAGTACGGGATTTCATCGTAGGTTGGAATGCCGGGGAGGCGCTTGTCACCGACAACGGTTTGAGCCAGGACCCAGTTTTCGACCACCTGACCGCCGAGGATATGGTCCTCCACCACCCGTGACACCCCGTCACATGAAAGCCCTTTATACGTGATCCGCGGCTGTCCCGGGAGGAAAACATCGACCAGGGGCTCATAAAAACACATACCCGCACATCCTGTGCGAAAGACCTTGGCGTCCAGATCGTAGTATGCCAGAGACTCCCGGAAGGCGGCCATGGTTTCTTTCGCCCCGGAGGCCATCCCGCACGTATTCATTCCTACGGCTACGTGAACCCCTTTTTCCGGGACCTTCTCAAAAGTCCGGGTCTGTTTTTTGATCCGTATCAGATCATCCGGGGTGGTTATCTTTTTAATCATATCGCGACAGGATATCCGGAATTTTCCCTGGTGTGAGCTTCCCGAACGCCGTGTTGTCGATGATCACAGCCGGTGCCAGGCTACAGCAGCCCACGCAGTACACGCGTTCCACGGTAAAGCGACCGTCTTCGGTGGTATGGCCCTCCGCCACGTTGAGGTCGTTTTTGATCTTGTCGAAAAGGGTGCCCCCGCCTCTGACATGACAGGCCGTGCCTTGGCAGCACAAGATGGTATGCCGCCCTTTCGGATGGAGCGAAAACTGGGCATAAAACGTCACGACCCCGAAGATTCTGGCCGGGGCGATACGCAGCCTCTTTGAGATTTGCGCAACAGCCTCCCGGGGAACATAACCGAACATGGTCTGAACGGCCTGCAACATGTCGATCAGTGGTCCCGGTTCGTCCTCGAACCGAGCAAAAACAGCGTCAAGCCGGTTTCGGTGGTCGGAAGACCATGGGACTTGTGTTGAAATTTTTTCAGACATGTCAGAACGGTTTGCGCCAGCCCGGACAGGGTAGAACCAAAAAGAGAAAAGAGACCTCTATACGTAACAGACTAAGGCCGCGAGAATTCGGTGTAAGCGTAGGCGCTGTGGTTGTGGATGCTTTCAAAGTTTTCAGCCTCCACACTGAACCAGGCGAATCGGGTGTCTGTTCGCAACTTGTCCGTCACCTCTCTAACCACGTCTTCCACGAACATGGGGCGGTGATATGCCTGTTCGGTCACGTATTTTTCATCTTGTCTCTTGAGCAGGGCGTAAACGTCGCTGCTGGCTGATTGTTCAACCACTGCGATAATTTCTTCGATCCAAAAGAACTCCTGATACAAGATTCGTACCGTAACCACGCCGCGCTGGTTGTGCGCCCCATGACTGCTGATTTCTTTGGAGCACGGGCACAGGGTACACACCGGGACGGTGACGGACACTGTGAGGCGGCGGTCATCGTCGTTGACCCGTCCGATGTACTCACACTGGTATTCCATCAGGCTCGCAATGCCGGTGACCGGGGCTGTTTTTTGAACAAAGTAGGGGAAGGCGATTTCCAGGTTGGCCGAGCGGGCATCCAGGCCCGACCGGATTGCCTCAAGCATTTCGAAAAACGTTTTCAGGCTCAACTCTCCGCAATAGGCATTGAGCACTTCCACAAAACGGCTCATGTGCGTCCCTTTGAACTTGTGGGGCAGATGGACGTACATGTTGATGGTGGCGACAGTGGCCTGGGTCTGATTCGCACGGTCCAAGACATTGATGGGATATCGGATTCCTTTGATACCCACCTTCTTGATGTCGATGTTGCGATGGTCGTGCTGATTCTGGACGTCTTTCACATGCGACCCTCGAATGGCGATCAATCGAAGAGCTGGGCCGGCCGGCGTGGATCTGGAAACGATATGAAGCGGACCGATTTTACGCACTTTTAGCAGATCCTTTGTGGAAGTCAAGTCAGATACTTCGCTCAAATCCGCCGCAAAAAAGAAGATTGAATTCTTTTTATAGAATTGCAGCGTGGTAACCGACCAAAGTCGGCGGTCGGGTCTCCTAACACTGAGGTGATATGATCCAGGCTGAGCCTTGCGGAAGGCCGTGTGTTTCTTTGTGACAGCCATGTGGATAAAAACCCCTTGACGCTTAAAAGGGTTTTGTGGAAAAATCCCAACCAAGTTTACCACAAGGGCTGTACCGGCCCGAAGAGCGCTCGTGGAGGACAATATGGCCATCAATATCGTGGAAAAAGTCGATGGAATGGTGCCGGTCAGGCTGGTCTGGAACGCTTTGTCCCGGCATTGTTGGAGATCAACCCGGACATCAAGATCTATTCGACTGGAGGCACCTATGCCAAGATCGAGCAGGTCCTGGGAGAGGGGGCCTCCGGGTGTCTTACACCCGTGAGTCGGTACACGGGTCAGCCCGAAACCCAGGGCGGCTTGGTCAAGACACTGGATTTCAAAATATACCTGGGTTTGTTGACCGAGACCTATAACGATGCGCACCAGCAGGATTTGAAGCGCACCTCGGCCGTTCCTATTGATATGGTGGTGGTCAATCTTTATCCCTTCAAGGAGACGATTTCAAAGCCCGGGGTGACCGTGGAGCAGGCCCGAGGAAACATCGATATCGGAGGGCCCTGTATGATCAGGGCTTCCGCCAAGAATTTCATTCGGGTTGCTGCTGTTGTGGATCCGCGGGACTATGAGTCGATCATTGTAGAGATGAAGGACCACAAGGGGCGCATTTCGCTTAAAACTCGCTACGACCTGGCCCGGAAGGCTTTTGAACATACAGCGGTTTATGATCGGCATATCGCGGATTTTCTGGCCGCCAGGCCCTTTGATGACGTCAAGGCGTGTTACGACATTGTAGGAGGATAACAACCATGGGTGAAGATCTTAAGAAGATGTACCGGACCATTATGGATGATCGGTTTCCTCCGAATATGGAAATCTCTTTTGTGGACGACAATCAGCGCCAGACCTTGTTTTATGAGAAGGTGACCTGGGTGGTTGATAATGTGCAGAAGGGCTTGCGGTACGGTGAGAATCCGGGCCAGGAAGCCGCACTATACAAGTTGATCAATGGAAACCTGGTTTTGGGAGAGACACAGACTATACAGCCCGGCAGGTTTCTGGCGTCAGATATTGAGCTATTGCAGTCCGGAAAACACCCGGGCAAAACGAATCTGACTGATGCCGATAATGCCCTGAACATTTTGAGATATTTTGTGGATCAACCCACCGTGGTCATTGTCAAGCACAACAACCCGTGCGGGGTGGCTAGGGCACAATCCCTGGAGCAGGCCTATATCCGGGCGAACATGGCCGATCGGGTGGCGGCCTTTGGGGGATGTATCGCATTGAACCGGCCGGTGGACCCGGCCACGGCCGAGGCGATCAGCCAACAGTATGCGGAGGTGGTGGTGGCTCCTGATTTTGAGGACGGGGTCATGAACATCTTTTCCAAGAAGAAAAACCTGCGGGTGATTCGGATCGGCAACATCAGCCGGTTGCAGACCTTTGTCGGGGAACGGGTGGTGGAGTTCAAGAGTTTGATTGACGGTGGGATCATCGCCCAGTGGTCTTTTGTCCCTGAAGCGCGATCCAGAGACGCTTTGAAACTGGCCGAGTGCGAGTACAAAGGACAGTCCTATCGTATCAATCGGGCGCCTACCGATCGGGAGTACGATGATATGCTGTTTGGCTGGCTGGTGGAATCCGGGGTCACGTCCAACTCGGTCATCTACGTGAAGGACGGCGTGACCGTGGGCATCGGCACGGGAGAACAGGATCGCGTGGGGGTGGCCGAGATTGCCAGAGACAAGGCCTACCGCAAGCTGGCCGACCGGTATTGTTATGAGACCCTTGGAATTTCCTACAACAACCTCACGGATGAAGAAAAGAAGCGGGAAATCGATCGACGGGTCGCCGAGGAAAAAGGTGGGTTGATTGGGGCGGCCATGGTCAGCGACGCCTTTTTCCCTTTCAGGGACGGGGTAGACGTCGGGATCCGGGAAGGCATTTCCGCCGTGATACAGCCCGGTGGGTCGCTCAATGACTATCAGTCCATTGAGGCCTGTAACGAGGCGGACGTGACTATGGTTTATACCGGCCAGCGGAGCTTCAAGCACTGACGGCTTCGTAAAAAGTCCACCTGTGGCGGAGTTTGAATCCTGTGAAGTCCATCCGTCCGTAGCTGTTTTTCATGATTTCCAGTCTCGACGATCACCTGTCCGCCCTGTACCGATTGAGGCGATTCGGGATACAGTTGGGTCTTGCCAGTATCCGGCGGCTTATGAAGGGCCTTGGCAATCCTCAGGATCGTTACCGGGTGATTCATGTCGCTGGCACCAACGGCAAGGGCTCCGTGGCCGCTATGGTGTCTTCCATTCTTGTTCATGCCGGCCTTCGGGTGGGCCTGTATACCTCTCCCCATCTTGTGCGGTTCAACGAACGCATTCAGGTAAACGGGCATCCAGTCACCGATAA
>JAFDGP010000054.1 GCA_019309245.1 Deltaproteobacteria bacterium
AACGACACGGCCGAGGGTATGGTCGTGCCCATGAGAGATGTCGGTGGCGTGCTTGAGAAATTGGCCGCCGGAGATTCCAAGGTTCAGGTCAAAGCCGATTACAAAGGAGATTATAATGTGCTTAAAGTGGCTTGCAATGAGCTCGGAAATCAGATCAATCTGCTTGGCCAGGAGATGGAAAAACTTGCTGATGCAGCCGCTGAGGGCAACCTGGACTATCGAGGCGACAGTAGCAAATTCAAAGGGGACATTGCTGAGATTGTCAATGGGGTAAATCGTACGATGGACGGTGTGGTTACTCCCATTAAGGAGACTATGGATGTGCTTGAAGCGATGGCAGACAAGGATCTTACCAAACAGGTTGTTGGACACTATAAGGGCCATTATGATCAACTGAAACAATACCTGAACATAGCTATAAAGAACTTGAGCGAGGTCCTGTTGAATGCTGGCTTAGCTGCTGATCAGGTCGGAGCGGCTACCAGCCAGGTGGCCTCTGCAAGCCAGTCTCTGGCCGAAGGAGCTTCCGAGCAGGCAGCTTCTTTAGAGGAGACCTCTTCATCTCTTGAAGAGATGTCGTCCATGACAAAACAAAACGCGGATAATGCGGCTCAGGCGAACAATCTCATGCAGGAGGCTAACCAAGCTGTTGAGCAGGCCAAGGGGTCCATGGCAGAGGTCAACACCTCCATGGAGGAAATTACCAAGGCCAGTGAAGAAACCCAGAAGATCATCAAGACCATTGATGAGATTGCTTTTCAGACCAATCTGCTTGCCTTAAATGCTGCGGTGGAAGCCGCTCGGGCTGGCGAAGCCGGGGCAGGATTTGCAGTGGTGGCCGACGAGGTGAGAAATCTGGCCATGCGGGCGGCGGATGCCGCCAAAAATACGGCCGGTCTTATCGAAGACACAGTCAAAAAAATTAATGCTGGCTCTCAGCTGGTCACCAAGACAAACGAGGCCTTTGTAGAGGTGGCTGGGTCGGCCGCTAAGGTGAGTGATCTGGTCAGTGAGATTGCGGCAGCCTCCAATGAGCAGGCCCAGGGCATTGAGCAGGTGAATACGGCTGTGGCCGAGATGGACAAAGTGGTCCAGCAGAACGCGGCCAATTCTGAAGAGAGTGCTTCCGCTGCTGAGGAGATGAGTGCCCAGGCCCAGGAGCTGCAGAGTATGCTGGCCACTTTTAAATTAACACGGCAGGAGGCCCGGAGGCCACAAGTGGCTGCTGCGGCGCCCATGTCCCACCAAGACCCTGTGCCCAAAACGGTTGCTCTTCGTAGGCCTAAGGCCGTGTCCAAGCTGAACGCTAAGGGCGCGAAGTCCGCGGCACCTAATCCTGAGGCCGTGATTCCCATGGATGATAATGAGCCT
The DNA here is from genome assembly GCA_019309245.1 of Deltaproteobacteria bacterium. Taxonomy (GTDB): domain Bacteria; phylum Desulfobacterota; class Desulfobacteria; order Desulfobacterales. Next base: position 1,372 of record JAFDGP010000054.1, read on the forward strand.
TCAGCCGGTGAAGCCGAGTTCAAGGACTTTTAATAACATATGGCATTTACCTATTTTTTCAGAGACAGGGCCACCCTGGAGGCGATCAGGGAATATGTGATCCCAGAACTCCGAAAATACCGATATATCAATATTTGGGATGCAGGATGTGCCATGGGACCGGAGCCTTATTCGCTTGCCATTATTTTCAAAGAGTCCTTGGGGTACTATGGGTTCAAGAGGCTGAGGATATACGCTACGGATCTTGATGAGGAGAACCATCGGTTTGGGGAGATTATCGCAGAGGGTGTTTATCCGGAAGAAAGTGTCAGGAGAATACCAGAGCCTATTCGTAGCAAATACTTTTCGCCGAATGGCAAACCAGGATATATCCGGGTCGCCGATGAGATAAAACGATGTGTCTTTTTTGAAAGGCACGACTTGCGTTCCTTAAAGCCGATAGCGGAGAATTTCGGGCTGGTTGTATGCAAAAATGTGCTGCTTCATATGCAACCATCAGAACGTCCAGGCGTCATCAGGATGTTCCACCGTTCCCTGGCTCCAGGGGGCTTCCTGGCCACCGAACAGACACAGAAAATGCCAGCGGAAACATCACATCTCTTTGAGCAGGTCACTCCGAACATCCAATTATTTTGGAGGGTATGACCGCACTAATGAGCAATGAACATGGCACGGCAAGACAGAGGTGCGGAGATGCCACGCATTCTTGTCATAGACGACGATAAGCAAGTACTCACATCTCTTCGAGAGCTATTTCGGTACGAGGGATATGAAGTTCTGGAAGCTGCCGACGGCAAGGAAGGGCTCAGGCTTTGTGCGGAACAAGCGGTTGACGTGGTCATCACCGACATCCTGATGCCTGAAAAGGATGGACTGGAAACCATCGCAGCCCTGCGTCGAAATCATCCGGGTGTGCCGATCATCGCCATGTCGGGCGGTGGAAATCTCGTAGGATCGACGGATTGCCTGATTATGGGCGGGATGATGGGCGCCCAGGCTATTCTTACAAAACCGTTTTCTGCGGACGAGGTATTGACGACGATATCCGGTGTCCTGGGCACGGATGAGGTGCACAAGGATTGTCAAGGTCGCCTTCCTGGAGGCCTGTGAGACCGACCTGTTTGAAAGACAATATCCTAACCTTAGGGAAAAGGCAATAGGCCAAAAAGGATCGGCAAAGAAATGACTAACCTGAGGGCCACCACCCTGATTGTCGGGCTGTTGTTCTGTCATGGCTGTAAAGGAGGCGTCCTTCGGTGGGAAGATTTGGGTTGAATCATATCCGGGTCATGGAAGCATTTTCTTGTTTGATTTGCCAAAGTCAGCCGTGACCTAGAAGGACTTTTCGATCCCGAAATACTATACGCCGATTTCGTGAGTTCCCATCAATGAGGGAGGAAATAAAATTTTTGACCAAATCGATTGTGACGGTTGAAGAGGAGATCCGTGTGGCGGTGATCGTGTCAAGGGATCTTTCAGAGAGAAAGCGGGCGGAGCGGGAACGAGTGAGAAGGGAGAAGCTGGAGGCCATTATTGAGATGGCCGGGGCGGTCTGTCATGAAATGAACCAACCGATGCAAGCGATTTCGGGCTACTGTGAATTGCTGATGGACGATGCGATTCATGGGGATCGGCTTTGCACAGATGCCAAGAAGATTCACGATCAGGTTATGAGAATGGCGAAGATCATGAAAAAACTCATGGGGATTACAAAATACGAAACAAAGGACTACGTATTTGAAGGAAGGAAAATCATCGATATTGACAGGGCTTCGGAGCAAAATAGGGGAATCCAGGGACAAAAGGGAATAATTAGAAACAGGAGGTAGCGGAATGGAGCATAAGGTCCTGGTTGTAGACGATGAAAAACCTATATGTGAGGCACTCGAGAAGGCCTTTTCCAAGGCCGGGTACCGTGTGTTTTGTGCTGAAGACGCTGAACAGGGCTGGGAAGTTATCGAAAAGGAGAACATTCATGTAATGTTCCTGGATCTGAATCTTCCCGGCATCAGTGGCGCGGAGCTGTGCCGGAAAGTTCGGAGAAGCCGTCCTATGGACATCATCTATGCCGTAACTGGCTATACCTCCTTGTTTGAACTTGCCGATTGCCGGGAGGCGGGCTTTGACGACTATTTCACCAAGCCCGTTGAGTTAAAGGCACTTTGGAAGGCGGCCGCCGATGCTTTTGAGAAGCTCCACAGATGGCGGTAGCCGGCCTTGGCTGAGGCGAGCGCCCAGTCAAATTGAACCCTACCTGGCAGGGAAGGAGATGGTCCTTTGAATGTCGTGGTCGGTATAGCGGACATGAAGGTAAGCAAGGACCCTACGGCGACGCTTGTGACCCACTCGTTGGGGTCCTGTATCGGCCTGGCAGTATATGATCCGGTAGCCGGAGTGGGCGGACTGCTTCATTATATGCTCCCCGGGTCCGATCTGGATCCTGAGAAGGCAAAAGAAAACCCGCTGATGTTCGCAGATACCGGAATCCCGCACCTTTTCAAGGCATGTTACAAGTTGGGGGCGGAAAAAAAAAGGATGGTCTGCAAGGTTGCGGGTGGTTCGCAGATCATGGATGCTTCTGGCACGTTTAACATCGGCAAGCGCAACTATACGGCATTAAGAAAAATCTTCTGGCGCAACAATGTGCTTGTCGATGCTGAAGACGTAGGGGGAGCGTGCAACCGTACGATGTGGTTGGAGATCGCCACAGGGGCGTTGAAGCTCAAAGTGTCCGGAAAGGGGTTCAGGACGCTATGATCAACATAGAAGACATAACCCGGGCAGCCAAAAAGTTGCCTCCATTTCCCGGTGTGCTGGAGCGAGCGCTGCGTGTCCTGGATGATCCCGAAGCGTCTGTAGGTGAGGTGATTGGAATCGTGGAGCATGACCAGGCGATTACCGCCAATGTGCTCAGGCTGTGTAACTCAGCGTACTACGGTGTCTCACGGAAAGTCCGCTCATTGCGGGAGGCATTGGTGCTTTTGGGCAATGCCCAGTTGCGGGAGGTACTGCTGGCCGGCACCCTGGTCAAGTTCCTGGGGACGGCCGTCCGAGGTTATGATCTGGCCGGAGGGCAATTGTGGAGGCATGCGGTAGCCACGGGATTGATGGCCAGAGTTATTTCAAAGCGGGTGTACGGAACTGAGCCGCCATCGCTGTTTACAGCCGCCCTGTTACATGACATCGGCAAGGTGGTGCTGAGTGAGTTTGTGGATCAGTATCTGGATAAGATCATGGCCCTGGTGGAGGCCGGGCAGCATTCTTTTTCCGAGGCCGAAGGAACACTGCTGGGTATTAATCATGCCCAGGTGGGGGCCGACGTTGCCGAATCATGGAATTTCCCCGATGAGATCGTGATAGCCATCCGTTGGCACCACAGCCCGGAAAGGGCCTCAGGGGACAATGGAACCACCAGGATGGTCCACCTTGCCAATATCCTTACAGTTTCCGTCGGGATCGGTGTCGGGGCCGATGGGCTGTCGTGTCGGGGCAAGCAGGAGGTCATGGAGAGCTTTGGATTGAAGAGCAGGGATTTACAGGAGGTCATGATGACTTTCTACGACACTTTCCGTCAGGCACAGGAGATGCTAGGGCTGGCGTAGTTTCTCCAGGAGAGGAAGCTTATGGCATTCAATGTTCTTATTGTAGATGACTCGTCATCCATGCGGGGTATCATTAAAAAGGCCCTGGAGATGTCCGGTCTTGAGTTGGGCGACATCTTTCAGGCGGGAAACGGTCGGGAGGCCCTGGCAGTTCTTGACGAGCGCTGGGCGGACGTCATTCTGACCGATGTGCATATGCCGGAGATGGACGGCTTTGCGCTGCTAAAGGCGTTGAGGGCGCGGGATGTGGTCTCGGAGACACCCGTGGTCGTGGTGACCACGGAAGGCCGGGAAGAACGGATCCAGGAGCTCATAGGACTGGGCGCCAGCGCCTGTATCAACAAGCCATTCAGGCCGGAGCAAATTAAGAAGACCCTGCTGGCGGTACTCGGCATGGACGAAAACGCCCTGAAACCAAAAGCCGATATGGACGGGTGTGAGTTTTAGGCTGAAGCCGGATTGGTCGGTTGGAAAATCAATCGGTATCCCGACCCGCCGCAACCGGGCTCAAGGATAAAGGTTATCTGATATGCTTAAAGACGTTATCAAGGTACTCATTGTGGACGATTCAGCCATTGTACGCAAGATCTTTACTGAAGAGCTTTCCAGAGAGCCGGAAATCGAAGTGGTGGGCACAGCGCCCGATCCATATATTGCCCGGGACAAGATAGTCAAGCTCAAGCCGGACGTGGTGACCCTGGACATTGAGATGCCGCGCATGGACGGAATTACCTTCCTGAAAAAGCTTATGAAGTACTACCCCCTTCCGGTCATCATTGTCAGCTCATTGACCTCTGAGGGTGGCAAGCTCGCGTTGGAGGCGATTGAAAGCGGCGCTGTGGAGGTGCTGTCCAAACCGGGTGCGGCCTATACCGTTGGGCACATGAAGCAACAATTGGCCGATAAGATTCGAGCGGCCGCCCGGGCTCGAGTAGCACGATACGATGATCACGAGGTGTCTGATGGCGCTTGCGTGAAGATCTCCGGTCACGCGCTTAAAGAAACCACCAACAAAGTCATTGCCATCGGAGCCTCTACGGGAGGCACCGAGGCATTGAAAAAAATATTGGTTCAGCTTCCCGTGACAATCCCGGGCCTGGTCGTGGTACAGCATATGCCGCCGAAGTTTACCACGGCTTTTGCCGAAAGATTAGACGGCCTGTGTGCCATTGAGGTCAAGGAGGCCCTGGATGGAGATGCGGTGTTGCCCGGCCGGGCGTTGATTGCTCCCGGAAACTATCACATGCTGTTAAGACGCAGCGGCGCCCGCTACTATGTCACCGTGAAGACGGGCCCCATGGTGTGTCACCAGAGACCTTCTGTGGATGTGCTTTTTGAATCTACGGCCGAATATGCCGGACCCAATGCGGTTGGGGTGATTCTGACCGGAATGGGGTCCGACGGTGCGCGGGGTATGGTGAAGATGCGACAGGCCGGTGCAAGGACCATTGGTCAGGATGAAGCTTCATCTGTGGTCTATGGCATGCCGAAGGAAGCGGCCAAGGCGGGAGCGGTAGAAAGAGAGGTTCCTCTGGGGCATATTGCCCGGGAGATCATGAACGCGTTGTAGTGGGCGGTAGGCAGTGAACAGTGGCCATTGAAAAGAGAGAGGGACGGACAGATGAAAGACTTAGGTGCTGCCACAGAGCTGGTGGATGCACTTGCTTTTAAATTTGTTACCCTGGACTATGTGGACATCCAGGGTCTTGGTGTTGTCCTTAACCGTCTGGATGACTTGGCCGATCTGTTGAATGATGCAGGACACAGGGCCCTGGTGGACCTTGCTGCGGGGCTGAAGGCCATTTGTGAAAAACTGGTTTTAAGTGAACACCCGGAACCCGAACAGGCCATGAAGCAGATTGGCGACGGGATATCGTTGTTGCAAGAACTCTTAAGAGAGGCCGATAATCCGGAGGCGTGTTCTAAAAGGATTTGCGGGTTTCTTGACCGGTGTGGTTCCAGCAAAGGTGGTGATGGCCGGGGCGAGAGCGCCGGACCGCAAGGCCGGACACAAGACAATTCGCGGCCAGAACTGGCTCAGGACAGAGAGCTGCTTGAGAGCTTTGTCATGGAATCTTTGGAGCACCTGGGCTCCATAGAGGTGAATGTGCTGTCATTGGAGCAGGATCCGGACAATGTGGAAGTGATGAATGCGATATTCCGGCCCTTTCATACGATAAAAGGGGTGTCTGGGTTTTTGAATCTTGTGGATATCAACCGGTTGGCACACGAGGTGGAGACCCTTCTAGATGAGGCAAGAAATCACAAGCTCACCGTGGATGAGACATTTACTGATCTGATCCTGGATGCTGTGGACATGATGAAGGGCATGATCGATGATGTTCGGCAGGCCCTGGAGACCGGCCGGACCCGCCGGGCTGATTTTGAACTGGATGCTTTTCTGGACCGTTTAAGAAAGATACAACCTGCAGAAATAGGGATGCCCGAGCTGCAATGTGTTGAACACAGTCCTCATGGCAACGGCACGGACACCGGAGACATCCTGGTAAAAAAGGGGCTCGTGACCCAGCAGGATGTGGCCCGGGCGCTTGAAGAACAGGCTGTTTCAGGAAAGAGACTGGGTGAAATCCTGATTGAGCGAAACAAGGTGGCAGCCCGGGATGTGGCCGGAGCGCTTCGGGAACAGAAAAAACTTCGCGGTATATCAACCAGGGCGCCTATAAAAAAAGAATCCGTGGCCTTTGTGAAGGTGGACACCCAAAAGCTGGATGATATGGTAGATATGGTAGGCGAGCTTGTCATCACCCAGGCCATGTTGGGTCAAGACATCAGATCTTTGGCCGTCCAGCACAAGAAGCTCTACAGCAACCTGTCTCAACTGAATCGAATCACTTCCGAGATTCAGAGAATCTCCATGTCGCTGCGCATGGTTCCCATCAAACAGACGTTTCAAAAGATGATCCGTCTGGTGCGTGATCTTGCGAAGAAGTCGGGCAAGCTGGTCAACCTGGAGATGGTAGGAGAGGATACGGAATTAGACCGCAACATGGTTGATGAAATCTACGATCCACTGGTACACATGGTCAGAAACGCGGTGGACCACGGCATTGAAGACCCTGAGGCCCGCAGCGCTGCAGGCAAGCCGAAAGCGGGCACGGTCACATTAAGGGCCTATCATAAGGGAGGCAATATCGTCATTGAGATTTCAGAGGACGGCCGCGGCCTTGACCGGGACAAAATCATAGTACGGGCCAGGCAACGGGGCCTGATATCTTCCGGGGACAACATGAGTGACCAGGATGTCTATAGCCTGATCTTTCAGCCCGGGTTTTCCACGGCGGACAAGGTTACCGACGTCTCGGGCCGCGGCGTGGGCATGGACGTGGTTAAGCGGGCCGTGGAAAAGATGCGCGGCAGGGTGGAGGTGCAATCGGAAAAGGGCCGGGGGACCACCATGCTGATGAAACTGCCTCTGACTCTGGCGATCATCGATGGCATGATGGTGCGGGCCGGCGATCGGAACTTTATTATCCCAACTATGTCAGTGGTCGAATCAGTAAGGCCGGAGCCTCAGGCCTGCACGACGGTAGCCAAGCAGGGTGAGATGATTCGGATCCGTGACAACCTGTATCCGCTGATCAGGCTGCACGACCTCTTTGATTTTTCTCCTGAGCACCATCATCCCTGGGAAGGGATCGTGGTGGTGGCGGAAAGCGACGGGCGGCGCAAGTGCTTGTTGGTGGACGAGTTGGTTGGTAAACAGGAGGTTGTTATCAAAAGCCTGGGTGAGCACCTTAAAAACATCAAGGGGATGGCCGGTGGGGCGATCCTGTCCGACGGCCGCGTGGGGCTGATCCTGGATGTGGCCGGGTTGTTTGAAGCTGCCGAAAGCCAGTAGTCTCTATCCATAAAAGGGCCCTTTTCTTAAGGGAATCAAGAGGAGTTTTCGGTAGATCATAATGTATTCTGAAACAATGGATGGTGCAAAGTTAACAGACCGGGATTTCAGACGTTTCAGCGCCTTGGTGTACGACAAGTGCGGCATCACACTTCATGAAGGCAAAAAGGCATTGGTATGCGCCAGGCTGGGCAAACGGCTCAGAGAGAGCGGGTTCAGGGATTTCAAAGCTTACTACAGATTTGTCGTGCAAGGCGATAGAGGCGATGAACTGGTCAGGATGCTGGACGCGATCTCCACGAACCTGACCAGCTTTTTCAGAGAAGAAAGCCACTTTGACTTTTTAAAACACAGGGTGTTTGCAGATTGGACGGAGGGAGGCGGTCATCAGAAACGGATTCGGATTTGGAGCGCAGGTTGTTCCAGCGGAGAGGAGCCTTATTCGGTGGCCATATGTCTCATGGAATATTTCGGTGATCGGCTCCCGGCAGACACCAAGATCCTTGGGACGGATCTTTCCACCAAAGTTCTTCATCAGGCACAACGTGGAATTTACGAAGCAGAACGTGTTGGAAAAATCCCGGAATCCATGTTGAGGAAGTATTTCCAAAAGGGCTTCGGCAGTCAGGAGGGAAGATTCAGGGTTAAGCGCTTCATACGAGATATGATTGTTTTCAGGCGTCTCAATCTTATGGATCCTTTTTTTTTCAAGCGTCCATTTAATGTTATATTTTGCCGCAACGTGATGATCTATTTTGACAAAGAAATCCAGAAAATCCTTGTCAATAAATTTTATGACAGCCTTGTCAGCGACGGCTACCTGTTCATCGGGCATTCGGAAAGCCTGACAGGCATCTCGCATCGTTTTAGGTATATCGAGCCGGCAGTGTATCACAAACCGTAATGGATAGGAGGCGAAATATGTCCCTAGATTCTGAGATGAAAATCCTGTTGGTCGAGGATTCCGTGACTACCCGCAAAATGGAGGTCAATCTTCTTCATCAGGTCGGTTTTACCAATATTGTCGAAGCCGAAGACGGCAATGCGGCGGTCCGATCCCTTGGAGAACACAATGACATCCAGCTGATCATCAGCGACTGGAACATGCCCGGTATGGGTGGCTATGAACTGCTGGAGTGGGTGCGGTCCGAACCACGGTGTAAAGAGACCCCCTTTGTGATGGCAACCGCCCAGGCGGAAAAGAAGCAGACTAGAAAGGCGGTTGAAGCCGGTGTTTCCGGTTTTATCACTAAGCCATTTTCCCCCCTGGAACTCAGAGCTGTGATCGAAGAGGCCCTTGGGGCCAACCCACCTCATCACGATGAGCACCCTAAAGGCCCTTGCATAACGGATTCCGGCAAGCTGCGCTTGAGGGTCGCCCATATCCAGATTACAGACCACTTGACCCTGGGGATGTTGAAGCACCGGATTGAAGCCGGAGCGCTTGTCCCGGAACACTTTGAATTGGAAACCCAATGCATGCCCAGTTGGAACCCCCTTCAGCACGAACTTGAGACGGGAAGTGTGGATGCCGCCTTTGTGCTGGCCCCGATCGCTATGGATCTTTTCAGTGTAGATGTGCCCATCAAGCTGGTGCTTTTTGCCCACAAGAACGGCAGTATCTGCATCGGCAACCGCCAGGGCTCGGCCATGAACTCGTTGCGGGAGTTTTTCAAGGGCAAGGTGTTTTTCATCCCACATATGCTCTCTGTCCACCACATGCTGTCCACCATGTTCTTGCGCGAGCTTGGGTTAAATCCAGGCGTGGCGGGCGAAAAGGATGTGGATGTCTTTTTTGAAGTGGTTGCGCCTATCAAGATGACCGAGTTTTTGGCTAATAGCCCTGAGGCCTCCGGCTATACGGTGGCCGAGCCTCTGGGCTCAAAGGCCATTGCTTCCGAAATAGGCGACCTCATGTTTCACTCCGGTGAACTGTGGGAAAACCATCCCTGTTGTGTGGTGGCGGTGCGGGACGCATTGATCCAAGCGTATCCGGAGGCCATTCAGGAGCTGGTCACCATGCTGGTCGACTGCGGGCGATTCATCGCCCGACACCCCGATAAAGCTGCTCCC
>JAFDGP010000055.1 GCA_019309245.1 Deltaproteobacteria bacterium
TGAAAATGCCGTTTCCACCGCTATCCCTCCATCTTGTGGCGTTCCCATTAAATTCTGTAAAACCAGAGCGTTAATCCAAACCTCACACACAAAATCCCCCTTGGCATGTGCCTTGCTCCCGTGATTGCCACATTCAAAGGATCAGTGCTGCTTGTTCCGTATTGTTTGTTCAGGGAAAGGGGGAGGAACCGGTGGATCGTACACTTGAGGCAAGCGGAGCGGAGGTCTCGGCGGCTGTTGGTGAAAGCGAGGCCGGGTCGTCGAACGCCGGAACCGGAAACAGGCTTTCGTTTTTTTCCTTTGCGTTGACGGTTGTCATCATGTTCGGCCTGTGGGTGGTCCTTTCCGGCAGGCTTGATGCTTTTCATCTCAGCCTCGGACTCATTTCATGCGGGATCGTCGCTTACCTTTCGGCCGACCTTCTATTTCCTTCCCGAAGCAAAGGACTGTTGGCCCAATGGATTCGGTTTGCGCGCTACATCCCATGGCTGGTGATTGAGATCATCAAAGCGAGCCTTCATGTCACCTACCTCGTCTTTCATCCCCGGATGATGGACCTCATTGACCCCAGAATCATAAAATTTCGAAGTAAACTCAAGAGCGATCTGGCCCTGGTCACTTTTGCGAACTCGATTACACTGACACCCGGTACCATTACAGTCTATGTCTCCATTGATGGAGATTTCAAGGTTCACGCGATTGATGCCGCTTCCGGGGATCCATTGCCCGGCGAGATGGAAGAAAGAATTTCCAAGGCGTTTGGCGAGGTGTGATGAACAACGTATTCCTTTACTCCGGTCTTTATCTGGCATTTTTGATGATTCTTTCACTGTACCGTGCGCTTTTCGGTCCCACGGTGGTGGATCGCATGATCGGCGTCAACGCGATCGGAAGCAAGACGGCTGTGTTGCTTATCCTGATCGGTCTGCTCTATGAACGTGTAGACATGTTCGTCGATATTGCGTTGGCCTATGCCATGCTCAACTTCATCGCCGTATTGGCGGCCTCCCGGTATTTCCAGAAACGCAAAGGCCTCTACGATGAAATGCCCTGAATCGGATTTCGGAAAAGGCTTGGTGTGGAAGGCCCCGTGGCCGAGCTCGTTGAGACGATCGCTATTTGGCAGAACTGACGGCACCCTATAAGGAGACCTGAAGGATGGATATCATTGTAACGCTGTTTTTGTTGATCGGCCTGTTCTTTTTTACAGGAGGGGCGGTGGGAATCTTGCGATTTCCCGACTTTTATTCCCGCCTTCACCCGGCCGGAAAACTGGACACGGTGGGTTTGTTGTCCGCAATGATCGCCCTGGCGTTGTTCAACCTGCACCATATCACGCTGGGCACGGTTTTGACCAGCATCAAGATCCTGTTGATCGTGGTCTTTGTGTTTCTGGCCAGTCCGACCGCCACGCATGCCATTGTGGACGCCGGTGTGAGGGCGGGCCTGGCACCGTGGACCAAAGGACAAGAAAGGAGATAGCCATGCTCTGGCAGCTGGATTTGGCCGTGTTGACCCTGGTGGTGGTTGTAGGCATCGGCTCGATTATGGTGAAGGACTTGTTGGGCGCTGCCATCATGTTTGGGGCCTACAGCTTCTTGATGTGTCTGCTTTGGTCCATCATGGGAGCGGTGGACGTGGCCTTTACCGAGGCCTCGGTCGGGGCCGGTGTAAGCACCGTATTTTTCGTTGCTGCCGTATTTCGTACCACAAGGAGGACAAAGGATTGAAAGTCGTAGGACTCATCATCGCCTTGCTGGCGGGTTCCCTGCTGGTCTATGCTACCGCGGACTTTCCCCCCCTTGGCGATCCAAACTCTCCGGCGAGCGTCCACGTGTCTCCCCGTTATATCGAAAAGACCATGGAAGAGACCGACGTGCCCAACATCGTGACATCGGTCCTGGCTGACTATCGGGGCTATGATACCATGTTTGAAACCACGGTCATTTTTTGTGCAGGTGTGGCCTGTTTTTTACTCCTGAGGGTCTACAGACGCGAAGAACCCCAGGAAAGACTATACCGGCACGTATTGACCGGCGTGACCATCCATGTCAAAGCGGGCAAGCTGCCTCCGTCGCCCGACTTTGAACGGATCGACAGTGCATGGACCCCCCACGACCTGATTATCAAGACCATATGCCGGCTGTTGATTCCTTTTATTCAGCTGTTTGCCCTGTATGTGATCGCGCACGGCCATCATAGCCCCGGGGGCGGATTCCAGGGGGGCGTTATGTTGGGCGCCAGCGTGATCGTGTTGGCCATGTCCCAGGATCTCAGGACCGCTGTGAGGCGACTGCGAGAAAAGGCCGACGCCTTGATGTGTGCCACGGGGGTCTTTATTTATGCAGGCACAGGCGCACTGTGCCTGCTTTTGGGGTCCAACTTTCTGGATTATTCCGCCTTGGCGCCCGTACTGCACGTTGACCCGATTATGGCCCGTTCTCACGGAATCTTCATGGTTGAGGTCGGGGTGGGTGTCGCAGTGATGGGGGTCATGATTTGGATCTACAACAACGTGTCCTCGATGGGCAAATACGATGAAGGGCTATAGATGATGGGCGAATTCATGCAAGCGGTTATCGCCAAGTATAACTACTGGATCTATATCACGCTGATGATGATCGGCCTGTATGCGATGATTGCCAAGAACAATCTGATCAAAAAGATCGTGGGCATGAATATTTTCCAGACGGCCATCATCTTGTTCTACGTGTCCATCGGTGTAAAAAAAGGGGGCACCCTGCCCATTGTCGAGCACGGCCATGGTGCTCACGCCCATGCCGTGCACGCGGCCGACTACCTAAACCCGTTGCCGCATGTGCTGATGCTGACCGCTATCGTGGTGTCCGTGGCAACACTCGGGGTTGCCCTGGCCTTGGGGGTCAAGGTCTATCGGGAATATCAGACCCTTGAAGAAGACGAAATTCTTGCACGGATAAGGGAAAAATGAGCGCACATTATCCAACACTGCTCGTCACCGTTCCGTTGTTGTCGGCGTTTGTCATCAGTGCCGCCGGCTGGGTTAACAAGAGGTGGTGCTTTCCCATCGCCGTGGCCGCTCTGGGTGTGTCCGCGTATTCATGCGTCGGACTGCTCTTAAAAGTTGCGGACGGAGGCGTGGTCCATTATCGGTTGGGTGGGTGGCCGCCTCCATGGGGCATTGCGTACTATGTGGACCAACTCAACGCCTTGGTGCTGTGCGTGGTTTCCCTGGCCGCCCTGATCAACCTCATTGCCGCCAAAAAGAGTATTGAACGGGAGTTTCCTGAAAAGACCGCTCCCTTTTATACCCTCTATGTTCTGTTTGTGACGGGCATGCTGGGCATTACGGTTACGGGAGATGCCTTCAACCTGTACGTGTTGTTGGAGATCGGCTCGTTGACCGGCTACGGCCTCATTGCCATGGGCGATAAGGCACGTGCCCCGCTTTCCACACTGAATTATCTGTATATGGGAACCATCGGCGCGTGTTTTTACCTGTTGGGTGTGGGATATTTATATATCGTCACCGGGTCGTTAAACATGGCCGACATCGCCCATCTTCTGCCTCCGCTGTACCACTCGAAGGCCGTCCTGACCGCCTTTATTATCTGCCTGGTGGGCGTATGGGTCAAGATGGCCTTTTTCCCGCTGCACGGCTGGCTGCCAAATGCATACACCTTCGCGCCTTCTGCGGCCAGCAGCCTGATCGCCCCGTTGATGACCAAGGTGATGATCTACGTCATGATCCGGCTCATACTGACAGTGTTCACGCCTCAGTTCGCCTTTGGAACGTTACTGGTGAGCAAGCCGATCGTGTGGCTCGCTGTGGCAGCTATTGTCATGGGTGCACTGCTTGCCTTAAAGGAGCGGGATGTCAAACGGATGTTGACCTATATCATCATCGCGGAAGTGGGCTATATGGTGGGCGGAGCCTGGCTGGGCAATCGGGCCGGCATGACGGGGGCAATCCTTCATATCGCCAACGATGCCCTGATGACACTGTGTGTGTTTTTGGCGGTGGGTTGCATTGTGTACAAGACAAAAGGAGCGCGCTTTGAGGACATCCAGGGGCTGTTCCGTAAGATGCCGTTTACCATGGCTGGTTTCGTAGTCGGTGCCCTGTCGATTATCGGGGTTCCGCCCACGTGTGGGTTTTTCAGCAAGTGGTATCTGATATCCGGGGCCATCCAGGCGGGCCAGTATGGCTTTATGGTGGCCCTGCTTTTCAGCAGCCTGGTGAGTGTGGTGTTATTTTTCAGAATTTTTGAAATCGCTTACTATGAGCCTTTTCAAGACCATCATGGGGAAACACATACGCATCACGCATCGTTGATGGATGAAGCCCCGCTGGGCATGGTGGTTCCCCTGCTGATTGTGGCTGCGGGATTGGTTGTGATGGGGCTCTATACCGGCGGTATTGTCTCACATGTGATCCGGTTCGTTATTCCAAAAGGTCTGGTCTAAAGAGAAAAGTAGGGATTCCATGGAAACGATTATCTCGATAAAACCCTTGCTCGCCGTCCTTGTTTCGCTCTTGGTCACGCCAATCCTGGTTTCCAGCAGGGCTTCAAATGTGCGGGAGTCATGGACCTTTGTAGCCGCTGGCTTGAAGTTTCTGATCGTAGCCTCCATGGTGCCAGCCGTGCTCCATGGAAGTCAGATCGTGTACACCATTGCAGAGGTCTTCCCGGGTGTGGCCATCAAGTTCAGGGTGGACGCACTGGGCATGCTTTTCGCCCTGGTGGCCTCGTCGCTATGGATTATTACCTCGGCTTATTCGATCGGGTACATGCGGGGGCTCGATGAGCACAGTCAGACACGCTATTTTGTCTTTTTTGCCCTTGCCCTGTCGGCTACAATCGGGGTGGCCTTTTCGGCCAACCTGCTTACGCTTTATCTTTTCTATGAAATGCTTTCTTTTGCCACGTATCCGCTGGTGACCCACCACCAAGATAGGGAGGCGCGAAGTTCCGGCCGAAAATATCTCCTGTATATCGTAGGGACATCTATCGGTATTGTATTGCCGGCCATGCTGGTGACCTACAATTTAACCGGGACGCTGGATTTTTCCATGCACGGAGTGTTTTCAGGAACCGAACCGCGGGCGACGATAGTGGTTTTGCTTTTGATGCTGGTCTTGGGGTTTGCCAAGGTTGCGATTATTCCGCTTCATTCGTGGCTTCCGGCCGCCATGGTGGCCCCGACTCCTGTCAGTGCATTGCTGCATGCCGTGGCGGTCGTCAAGGTCGGGGCCTTCAGCGTGATTCGCGTCATTACCGGGGTTTTCGGCATTGATTTGTTGAGCCGTTTGCATCTGGGCACACTGATCGGTTACCTGGCGGCCTTTACGGTGATCGTCGCATCCCTGATTGCGCTTTCCCAGGACGGACTAAAGCGGCGGCTTGCCTTTTCCACGATCGGACAGCTGTCATATATCGTGCTGGGCGTGGCGCTTCTTTCCCCAAAAGGGCTTATCGGCGGCATGACCCATATCGCGATGCATGCCTTTGGCAAGATTACCTTGTTTTTTTGTGCAGGCGCCATCTTTGTCGCCACCGGAAAGAAAAATATCAGCGAGATGGTCGGCATCGGCAAACGGATGCCCATTACCATGACCGCTTTTCTAATCGGTTCTTTGAGCGTCATCGGCCTTCCGCCCACAGGCGGATTTTTCAGCAAATGGTACCTGGTCTTGGGAACCCTTCAGGCCCACCAGATTTCTATGCTGGTCGTGCTGTTGGCCAGTTCCCTGCTAAACGCCGCCTATTTTCTTCCGGTGGTTTACAAGGCCTTTTTTTGTACTGAACAGGAGGCGATGTTTCCAAACACAGTCCAGGAGGCTCCGCTGTGGTGTGTGGTACCGCTGGTGGTTACGGCCATTGGCTCGATCGTGTTGTTTTTCTATCCGACCATCTTTTTGAACCTGGCCAAGCTCGCCATTGGTGTATGACAAGGAGAGGGCATGAAACCGAAAAAAGAGTTTGATTATTTTGACCGGCCCGAGACCATCAAAAAGCTGTGGGTTTTGCTGTATGCCACCTGTGCCCTGACGGTGGTGCTTGAACTGTTCATGCACAAGCACCCGCACTTCGGGTTCGACGGCTTTTTTGCATTTCATGCGATTCTTGGCTTTGTTGCTTGTGCCGTTTTGATACTCTTTTCTAAGGCCATCGGATTGGTGTTGAAAGTAAAAGAGGACTATTATGACAAGTAATTTCCCCCCAGCGGCGCTCCTGATTCTTGGCGCTTTACTGGTTCCCTTTTTCAAGGGCAAAGCCAGGAACTGGTATGTCATCTTCCTGCCTGCGGCCGCCTTTTATGTGGTTTCCCAGCTGGACATGGGATCTTCATGGCAGGTCCACTTTTTCGGGTTTGACCTGACGTTCTTGAGGGTGGACAAGCTGAGCAAGGTGTTCGGCTACATCTTTACCTTAAACGCCTTTGCCGCCTTTGTCTATGCCTTCTACTTAAAGGACAACACCCAACACATGGCTGCGCTGTTTTATATCGGCAGTGCGCTCGGGGTGGTTTTCGCCGGAGACCTGGTGTCGTTGTACTTTTTCTGGGAAGTCATGGCCGTGGCCTCTACCTTTTTGATTTTGGCTCGAAAGACCAAAAAGGCCCAGGCCGCCGGTATGCGCTATGTGCTGGTCCATATCTTCGGCGGGCTTTGCCTGCTGGCCGGCCTGGTCCTCTATATCACGCATACGGGCTCCGTCGCGTTTAACACCATAACGGACCGCAACTGGGGAACCTATCTTATCCTGATTGGCTTTTTGATTAATGCAGCCGCGCCTCCGATTCATGCGTGGCTTCCTGATGCCTATCCGGAAGCCACGGTAGCCGGGGGCGTGATCCTGAGCGCCTATACCACCAAGACCGCCGTGTATACCTTGATCCGGGGTTTTCCCGGGTGGGAAATTCTCATCGTCATCGGCTGTATCATGACGATTTACGGCATCATTTACGCCCTGTTGGAAAACGACATGAGGCGGATTCTCGCCTACAGCATTATCAACCAGGTCGGTTTTATGGTAACAGGAGTGGGCATCGGGACCATGATGTCGTTAAACGGAGCGGCGGCTCATGCCTTTTGTCATATCATATACAAGGCCCTGCTGTGGATGTCCGCTGGCTCTGTCTTATACATGACAGGCAAAAGTAAATGTACCGAACTCGGAGGGCTGTACAAAACCATGCCGTGGACGCTGATTTTCGGCGGCGTGGGTGCCCTGGCGATTTCGGCGGTTCCGTGGACCAGCGGCTTTACAAGCAAGTCTCTTATCATCGACGGGGCGGTCCACCAGCATATGGTCTGGGTATGGCTGGTCCTGGAGATTGCATCGGCCGGTGTGTTTCTCCATGCAGGAATCAAATTCCCCTATTTTGTCTTTTTTGCCAAAGACAAGGGGCTCCGGCCCGGAGAAACCAACATGGGCATGCTGCTCGCCATGGGTTTCATGGCCTTTCTGTGCATCTTCATCGGGTGTTATCCCAAGCCGTTATATCAGATCCTGCCCTATCCCGTGCACTACCAAGCCTATACGTATAATCACGTGGTTTCGCAGATGCAATTGCTGATGCTTTCCGCGCTTGTGTTTTTCCTGTTCCTCAAGCTGCTTAAGCGAACCGATACCATTTCCATTGATACAGATTGGTTCTACCGGATGGGTGGCCGATTGTTCTATTGGGTGATAGACAAGAGCCTAAACGGGATCAACGCAGTGTGTGATCGGGTTTTTGTCGGAGGCCTCGCCCCGGCCCTCGGCCGATTGTCAAGGCACGCCCCGGAAATCCTGACACTCGGGGTGATGTTGCCGTTGTGGAGCGCTGCCGGGGCCAAAGGCAGAGCGCTTGAGCGCAAGGTTGAAAAAACACGGGCCGCGCTGGCGACGGGTTCCGCCCCAGTGGGAATCAGTGCAGCGGTGGCTACAATTTTTTTAATGGTGGTTTTTCTTCTGATGTGATAAGACCCTTAGTCTTAAAAGAAGGCGCCATGTTTTTCACGCCGGGTGGGGGTCGCCACTGCCTGTCTCTGGTAAGGCAGGAGTCTGGTACTGAGAGGAGACACACATGGTTTCTCTACAGGACTTGAAGAGGATTGCAGTTTTTGAAGACCTCACGGACGGAATGTTGGAACGATTGGCTCCCATAGCTCAAACGGAGTCCATGGAAGAGCGCCAGATGGTCTACGAAGAGGGCAGCGCGGCTGATCGTTTCTTTTCCCTGATCCGGGGAAAGGTGTTGTTGGAAGCGGAACTGGCTCCGAATTTTATTATCTCTGTGGGTTCCATCAAGCCCGGTTATTCTTTTGGCTGGCCCGCTCTGTTTCCATCGGGCACCAATACCTCCTACGCCGTATGCGCTGAGCCGAGCGAGATTCTCATGATGCCCGGTGACAAATTGTCGGAGATCCTTAACGATGACCAGAAAATGGGGTTCTTGGTAATGCAAAAATCCGCACGGATCCTGGAAAACCGCCTGGAACACCGAACGGCCCAGTTCTTGAAGGTCATCTCCAGACATCCGGAGATCGGAGCGCTTCTCGGGCTTTAACACTGTTTGAGAAGCGGCTGTGGATGTGCGATGTACGATCGAAGACGCGCCCGGCGGCCTAGCCGGGATCTTGCTGAGTCGTTGCGACTCCAAGCAATAAGGAGGCTGAGATGTCGAAGCGAGTACTGATTGTTGACGACGAACCGGATATTGTAACCTTTTTGAGTGCGGTTCTGGAAGAAAACGGATACACGAGCACCAGCGCCAAAGATGGTGTGGAGGGCCTTGAGGCCTTGCGCAGGGAAAAACCAGACTTGGTGCTTTTGGACCTGATGATGCCGAAAAAGAGCGGCATCGCCATGTTTCAGGAGTTGAGAAAAGACCCGGAGTTGAGCCATATCCCCGTGGTGGTTGTGACAGGCGTGTCAGAGGTAACCGGTGTTGATTTCAGGAACTTTATGTATAAGCAGCCCCTGAAAGATGAAAAAAAGTTTGCAGAGACAACAGGCTTGACCAAGTATACGATTCCGGACGGCTATGTTGAAAAACCGATAGACCCAGATGAATTGATTAAGGCCGTCAAGAAGGCCCTGAAGGAATAATTACAGCAGCCTCCAATGCGGCAACCGGTCTGGCATCCATGGGGACCGCGACCGGTTGCGGCCTGCTTCCCGCCTGTCGCATGCTTCCATCCGGGGGCGTTTCCTCTCTTTAAATTTCGTGCTATAGAATATTTTTATTTGTCTGCTGGCTGGAGTCTAACACCGGCTGGAAAGAATGATGGCCATGGAATTAAAGAACCTTCTTGTCATTGATGACGAGGCGCCGATCCTGGAAATGTTGGAGATGTCCCTGGCCAGCGAAGGATACCATGTCCTGACCGCTGAAAGCGGCAGCCATGGTCTGCAAGTCTTCAAACAACACCGCCCGAAACTTGTCCTGACCGACATCAAGATGCCGGAGATGGACGGCATTGAGGTCCTTAAGAGGATCAAGACGATGGACCGCGATACCGAGGTAATTGTCATTACCGGGCACGGTGATATGGATTCGGCCATTTCGGCCATTCGTCACGGAGCCTCGGATTTTATTACCAAGCCCATTCGGGACGAAATCCTGATGCTTGCCCTTGAGCGGGCAAAGGAAAAGGTCCGCATCCACCAGCAGCTCAGGGACTACACCGAAAATCTGGAGGAGAAAATCGAGGTATGCAAGGTCGAGCTTAAGCGGGCAGAGGCCGAACTCATCAAAAACGAGCGGCTGGCCTCCATCGGCGAAACGGTTGCGGGGTTGGCGCATTATATTAAGAACATTTTGACCGGACTGCGTGGCGGCATGTATATGGTGAACCGTGGCATGGCCGGGGACAAACCGAAGATGTTGCAGGACGGGTGGGCGATGGTTCAGCGAAATATCGAGAAGGTTTCCCAGCTCGTCCTTGATTTATTACAATATTCCAAAGACAGGGTCCCGGAACGGAGTATGTGCCGGCCCAATGACATCGCCAGGGATGCGATGGATCTTTTCCAGGAAAAGGCCGGGCTGCATGGCATTGTATTAAAGGCATTTTTTGATGAAGGCCTGGAGGAAGCCTATACGGACCAAGAGGCTCTTTATCGCGTTCTGCTGAACCTCATTTCCAATGCCATCGATGCGTGTATCTTTGATCCGGACACCGGCAAAGCGTGGGAGGTCGTTCTCAGGACCACTCTTGAGGAGCAAAACGGGCAGGGGCGGCTCGTTTTTGAGGTCTCTGACAATGGAACGGGCATGACGGATGAGGTGAAGGCCAAGCTTTTTTCCCGGTTTTTCAGTACCAAGGGCGGCCAGGGCACGGGCCTTGGCCTGCTTGTGACCCAAAAGATCATCAAGGAGCTCGGCGGGGAGATCTCCGTCGATTCGACCGAGGGTCAGGGCACCACGTTCACGGTCCGCCTCGACCTGCAGACGCCGGCGGACCACGCCCCCGGGGTCGACGAAAGATAAGCGCCTGCGGAGCCGAAAAAGGCGTGACCATCCAATCCCACCGCCGAGGCGACGTCCGGTCGTTCCCACTAACAGCCAGCGTGAAGTCTTCGAGATGGATTCCGGCAAAATGAGCGAAGATCCCTGGAAGATACTGATTATCGACGATGAGGAAGGCGTGCGTAAACTGCTTTCCATCGGGCTT